>JAPOYX010000200.1:0-2852 GCA_026706345.1 Gemmatimonadota bacterium
GATGGCCCGGGGACTGGCAGGTGGCCTCCACGTTGGGGACCTCGATCACCAGCCACCCCTGAGGCTCAAGCCATCCCCAGACGTGCTCCAGCACCTCGGAAGGAGAGGCCATGTGCTCCAGGGCATGGTAGAGCGTCACCATATGGCAGCTCGCCGGCGGAAGCCGGACCTCGCGTACGAAGCCGAGGTGAACCGGGATTCCCAGTTCTTCCTGCGCGTAGCCGGCGTAGCCCTCCCGCGGTTGGACCCCACGGGCATCGAAGTCGAGACGGCGCATGAGATAAACGAACTCGCCCCCTCCCGAACCCACGTCGACAATCACCGAGCCCGGTTTCAGCAGTCCCTTCAGGTGCCGGAAGCGGTGGGCGGCGACTCTGCCGGCCCGGTAGACGTGTTCCAGCGTCGGCCTGGAGACCCCCTTGTACTGGAGCCGGTATTCCTCGGAGTAGAATTTTCTCAGGGTCTCCTCGACGGGAACGGGGTCGCTCCAAACCAACCCGCATTTCCGGCAGATGACGGTTCTCAGAGGCTTGCCGTGCCGGTCTTGCCTGGCGAGGTCCTCCGCCTCTCGAGCGCCGCACAGGTCACAGGGGGATTGGGGGATCATGGCAGGGGGGAGTGGACCAGCCTCGGTCAGCCATCGCCCGGCGCCGGTGATCCGGCATGGACCCCGTGCAGGTAACGCAAGCTTTGGGGCGCCGCATCCTCCAGGCTGGCCCCGCGGTAGACCTTCACTGAAGCGAACCCGTGGTAGCCGATCCGGTCGAGGGCGCCCAGGACGGCCGCGAAGTCCAGATGCCCGGTGCCCAGCAGGGATCCGTTGCTTTCGCTCACCCTCGCATACCCGTCTGCCATCATCGCCGCCGCCTGTTCGTGACGCGTACTGATGAAGCGGATGGCGTCCTGGTGGTCGTACAGCGCGTCGAAAATCTCCATCGTGTGGCTGGAGATGATCCCGAATATCGTGTCCACCCCCTGCGCGCGCAGCGATTCGACCAGCGCCCGCGCCGCTGTCATCCTTGCCATCAGACCTTCTCCCTGGACCAGATTCGAGCCTACTTGACTCCTTTTCCTATACGCTGGGCTCTTTCGACAAAGCGAGAATCAGAGTCAGTCACATGATCACAAGACTCACATTTCAAGCAACTAATGCGGCGCCACCCGAAATTGCTCCACCACATCTTCATTCAGCGCAAACCCCAATCCCGGCCTCTTCGGTACCTCGATCAGACCGTCTGAGTCTACCTCGATAACCGGCTCCAGCAGCTCCGAAATTATCGGTGAATCCGGAAAGGCGATCGGCATCTCGAAATAGGGCATGTTCGGAAGCACCGCCGCCAGATGGATCTCCGCCGCCACGCCGACCATATGACACCAGGCATGCGGCACGCAGATCAAACCGCGGCGATACGCGGCCTCAGCGATGCGCGTGATCTCCCGAATGCCCCCGGATCGCACCGAACTTGGCTGGACCACGTCCACTCGCCCCTTCTCCATGATCTCCTCGAACTCAAAACGGGTCGTAAATCCCCAGTCGCCCACGGCAATGCGCGTGTCCACGGCATCGGCCAGCCGGGCGAGGCCGGGTAGGTTGTCGGCCGGCAGCGGCGCCTCAACAAAGAACGGCCGGAACTCCGCAATCGCCCGGATCGAGTCCAGCGCCTGCCCCACCTCGGACCAGCGGTTCTGTACGTCGATCAGCAAGTCGCGGTCCTCACCGATCGTTTCCCGCGCCGCCCGGACAATCTCTACGTCCCTCTGAATGCTGACATGCGAAAACCCGCCTGGCCACTCCTCCAGCTTCATTGCCCGAAAGTTCCGCTCTCTTGCCAGCGTAAATCGTTCCACGATCTCACCAACGTCTTCTCCAGGTGGGTATACGGTAGCGTAGGGTCGCACCTTCTCCTTGACATCGCTCGACTCCGTCACGGTGCAGCACGCCTGCCAGATCAGTTCACAGACCGGTCTGCCCAGGGCTTGGCCTGCGATGTCCCACAGCGCTGTCTCCACCGCCCCGATCGCAGCAATCGTGACACCGCGCCGGCCAAACAGCCCGGTCGCCGCATACATCTTCTGCCACAGCCGCTCAACCTGAAGCGGGTCCTCTCCCAGCAGAATCTCCTCCAGCCCGCCGCTGCAGCGAATTATTGCCTCGATCACGAGCGACGGCGACTCCGCCTGCCCGATGCCGCTGATACCCTCATCGGTATGGACCCGCACCACCGTCTCCCAAGCCTTGCCAGGGTCTGCTAGGGCGACTGTCTCGATGGCTGTGATTTTCACGTTATGCAACCCCCTGTCGTAAGCTGAATCCGTCTACCTGTCACTCTCGAAAACGGAAGGAAAAGAGATCCGCATCTCGCAGCACAAAACGCAGGCGAATCGGCGTCCCGGCCAGACCGCCCAGCTCGCGGCCATCCTGCCAGCGTACAACCCGCTCCAGATCGTCGCCCAGCACCTCAACGCACTCTTCGAGACTGAACCCCGCGACCGGGTCGTTCATTTGATCCCGCAGCAGTTCGACGCGGATGCTGCCGGCCGCCGAGGCCGCAAAGTTGAGGACCAGCTCGCGGCCCGCAAAGACGAGCGGCTTCGTGACCAGCTCCCCGCCCGCCAGTGCCGCCTGCACCGAAGCGAATCCGTCAACCCGCATCGTATAACGCCGCAATTCACTGGTGCCCTCCCGCCAGTAGCCTTCTCTCACATAGAACGACAACTCATCCGGCGCGCCGGAAACAGCAGAAGCCGTAGTCACAATCCCCCAGTTCTGATAATTGTCTCCGTAAGTCCAGTTGTCACGCGGCCGCAGCCCCGGCCGGATGAAGGACTCCGGCCACAAATTGAAGCTGTAC
>JAPOYX010000200.1:2950-4762 GCA_026706345.1 Gemmatimonadota bacterium
GGCGCGCATGCGGCGATGTTCAACCTCCGGCAACGCCTCCAGCTCCTCCGACCACTCGCGCTCGACATACCGCGTCGGGAAACCCAGAAAGAGATGCGGCGCACGGTAATAGGGCGTGACCTGGTTCGTGTACAACTCGCTGGGTCGGCCTTCGCTGTAGTTGACGTAAACGGATTCGGTCCAGTTGATGAAATCAGACGAAGTGGCAGTGAGAATGTCGCGTCCGTAGCGTGACCCTCGCAGAGACCCTTGCGACCCAACTCTTTGGCCGCTGTTACTTGCCTGAACTGGATGAGCCCCATAAGGTTCTTCTCCCGTCTGCGGCAGCCGGAACTCATTGCGATGATATGCACGGTACTCGCCGCGTACCCCGTCCCAGAAGGCCAGATTCTGCGTGTCCAGCAACCCCGCAGTAATGACCGGCCCGTCGCTCATGGCCGACCAATGGATACCGTCCGGCGATCCGTAAGCCCACAGCCCTCTCGCGTCCCCGCGCTGCATCAACGAAAATGCCTTGTAGCGTGACTCTTCAGCACACTTGGGATTCCCGTCCTTGAACGGCGAAAACATGCCGTTCAATATCTCCCCTGCATCCATCAGAATGTTGTTCTTCTTGGAGCCATTGAATTTGACCAGGTCCAGCACCGGCCTCTCCCAGTGGATGCCGTCGGCACTCTCCGCGTAGCAGACGTACTTGCCGTCCGGAGTGCCTAACTCCCCGTCTTCATAAACAAAATTCTGCCCTCGGTAGTACATGCGATACCGGCCGCCGTCCTCAAAGACCGTAAAGCCCCCGCTTGCATTACCCTCCCAGGGCGTGTCCAACTGCAACGCAATGCCCCGGGGAACCGGACTGTTCAAGCGCCGCCGGGCGCCGCCGCCTAGCTGCGACACGAGATAGTCGTCCACCATCAATTCCAGGCGGGAGCCGATGTCGACAGGAATCGCGACTTCGTTCAAATTGGCCATGGTCTTATGGGTTTCCTGTCCCCAGTCACATCTTGACAAACTGAATAGCGAACAGATCCGCGTCGCGCAATACGAAGCGCAGTCGAACCGGTACGCCCTCGAGACCGCTCACGTCGGGACCACCCGACCAGCGCACAACGCGCTCGATGTCGTCTCCCAGCAACTCCACGCAGTCATCCAGTCCAAAGCCTGCAACTGATTCATCCATCTGGTCCCGCAGAATCTCCACCCGGACACTGCCAGCCGCGGAGGCCGAAAAATTGACGCACAATCGGTTGCCCGCAAAAATCAAGGGCTTCGTCACCAGTTCGCCCCCGCCGAGTGGCGCCTGTACCGACGCGAATCCATCGACTCGCAGCGTATAGCGCCGCAGATTCATGCTTTCGCCCCGCCAGTAGCCCTCCGATACGTAGATTGACAGTTCGTCCGGCGCCCCGTCAAAAGGCGAAGAAGTTGTCACGATACCCCAACCGGGATAGCCGTCACCGTAAACCCAGTTGTCCACAGGCCGCAGACCCGGCCGGATGAACGACTCCGGCCACAAATTGAAGTTGTGGCCGTCGCGACTGCTCATAAACATCGCATCCGTCAATGCGCTGCCGTGACGTTCGCTAGCCGAGGCGCGCAGGCGCCGTTCGCTTAATTCCGGAAGATCCTTCATCGCCTCCGACCAGCCGTGGTCGACATACCGGGTTGGAAACCCCACGAAAATATGCGGTGCGCGGAAATAGGGCAGGATGGAGTTGTTGTAAATCTCGTCTACACGACCCTGGGTATAATCAACATAGTCCGGCTCGTTCCAGTTGATAAAGTCACTCGACGTCGCCGTACGCAGATCGCGGC
>JAPOYX010000201.1 GCA_026706345.1 Gemmatimonadota bacterium
GGCACCCGGACCTCGCCTGGCACATCATGCAATCGGTTATTCAGGATGACTTCGACCTGACCGTGATCAACGAAATGGACGTCGACCATGGACTAACGGTCCCTCTGTCACTCATGTTCGGGCAACCCGAGGCTTGGCCATGCAAGGTCATTCCTTTCGCCGTCAACGTGGTCGTATATCCACCGCCTTCCGGGCAGCGCTGCTACAACCTCGGAAAGTCCATTCGCCGCGCCGTCGAGAGTTTCGACGGAGACCTCAACGTGCAGGTCTGGGGCACCGGCGGGATGAGCCATCAACTGCAAGGCCCGCGGGCCGGATTGATCAACAAGGAATGGGACAACGCATTCCTGGATCAGATTGTCGCGAACCCCCGGGGGCTTGCCGCAAAGCCGCATCTCGAGTACGTGCGCGAGGCCGGTTCCGAAGGCATAGAGCTCGTAATGTGGCTGATCATGCGCGGCGCGCTGGACGACGAGGTGGTCCAGCGGCATCGTTTTTACCATGTGCCGGCTTCGAATACCGCAGTCGGCCATCTCGTTCTCGAAAACAGCAGTTAAGTGGAGGAAATATGAAGGTTGTACTGGCGGGAGCTGGAGCGTTCGGCAAGAAGCACCTGGACGGCATCGCAAACATCGACGGCGTCGACTGCGTTTCGGTGGTCGGAAGAACGCTTGAGCCAACGCAGAAGATTGCAGAACAATACGGCATCGGGCACGCAACGACCGATCTTGCCGAGGCGCTCGATCTGCCCGGCGTGGATGCGGCAATCCTGTGCACGCCGACCCAGATGCACGCGGACCAGGCCATTCAATGTATGGATGCGGGCAAACACGTGCAGGTCGAAATACCGCTGGCGGACTCGCTGGCGGACGCCGAGGCCGTGCTGGCCAGGCAACGGGCAACCGGACTTGTCGCGATGTGCGGGCACACGCGGCGTTTCAATCCGTCTCACCAGTGGGTCCGCAACAAGATAGCGGCCGGCGAACTCAACATTCAGCAGATGGACGTGCAGACGTATTTTTTCCGGCGCAAGAACATCAACGCAGCGGGTGAGCCGCGCTCCTGGACGGATCACCTGTTGTGGCACCACGCGGCTCACACGGTTGATCTGTTCCAGTATCAGGCGGGCGAAAGGATCGTCCACGTCAATGGTATGGAAGGACCGCACCATCCCGAACTGGGCATCGCCATGGACATGTCAATCCAGATGAAGACGGAGAGCGGCAAGATCTGCACCCTGTCGCTGTCTTTCAATAACGACGGTCCGCTCGGCACCTTCTTCCGCTACATCTGCGACAACGGTACCTACATTGCGCGCTACGACGACCTGGTCGATGGCTACGAAAACACCATCGACGTGTCGAAGGTCGACGTGTCGATGAACGGTATCGAGTTGCAGGACCGGGAGTTCTTCGCGGCGATCAGGGAAGGCCGCGAACCGAACTCATCGGTCGCCCAGGTGCTCGACTGTTACCGCGTGCTGCACGAAGTCGAACAGCAATTCAGCTCGTAGCAGCCCGGAAGTTTCGCGGGCGGCAATGCGCGGGGGTCGCGATTCCCAGGCTTCGCCGATTGCCTCAGGGCTGATGGATCAGTTCGAGTTCGAGGGCGCCCTGCCCAGCCTGCCAGGCGGCCTGCGCCTCGTAGTCGCCGGGGCCGGACGTGGTCTGTCCGCTGGCGGATAGCCGGGCGGTAATCACCAGTTTGGACTGATCGGATATTGTGGCGCCGGGCAGCATTGCGTCGGCGTCGCTCAGCCGGACATCCAGCGGGAAGCGCGCGCCGTCCACGCGCTTTGCGGCCAGCGGCGGACCGGCCTGTCCGGGTATGCGCGCCACGATGAACAGGACGGCGCCGGGTGGCGGGGAAGCGGGCGGCCCCAGGGCGAGGCGAAGTTCCACGTTGCCTTCCGCGGCGACGGACCCGCTCGTGTCAACGCGCGCTCCCAGGCGATTCAGTTCGCCTTCGACGATCGCCCGCACCTCGGGCGTGACCGGGCCTTCCAGCATCATCCTCCAGCGCTGCACGGCGATCACGTCCTGTCCCGTTGCGCTGGCCCGCAGACCGCCGTACCAGAGCCCCTTGGGATTGGCGGGGTCCGCCAGCAGCACCTGCTCGACCATTTCGCCGGCGT
>JAPOYX010000202.1 GCA_026706345.1 Gemmatimonadota bacterium
TGCAGGTCCGTGGGCCAACACCTCTCGGGTTACGTGCAGACCGCACAGGCTTATCTCGCCGGTTTGGGTGCCTACGAGCAGGGCGTGCGAGCGTATTCGGCAGAGCTCGACAACCTCGCCAACACACTGTCGCAGGTGGCTCAGGGGCTCCCGCCGGGAATACCCGGACTGCAGGAAGGCGTGGCGGCGCTGAGCCAGGGTGTGGCGGCGACCCAGGCGGGCGCGAACGCGTTGCTGCCCGGTGTTGCGCAGGTGCGCGCGGGTGGCGCAGCGCTGCTGTCCGACCCGGACGTGCGCAGGGGCTTTGGTGGCCTGGCGGCCTATGGCTGCATCCCGTTTTCCGATCCCACGAAGGATGGAAACTATGCCGGGGCGCTTGACGAGAACGAAGTCACCGGGACGTTGCGGTTGTCACGTGCCGTCGGCGACCACCTGCTTTACGGCGGGTATTCCCGCGGGTACAAGGCGGGCGGATTCAATATGGACCGTAGCGGCTTGTCCAGCCCGATCCTGTCTGCTCTGGCCACCGGAGTGGCGGTACCCGCCAGCCTGGATCAATGGATATTTCGCCCCGAGACCGTCGATTCATTCGAACTGGGCGGCAAGTTCAGCCTCGACAACTGGCGTGCCCTGCTGGATGTCAGCCTGTTCCACGAGGAGTTCCAGGACTATCAACTCACTGCCTTTACGGGATTCGCGTTCGAAGCGCTCAATATTCCGGAAGTGACTTCCAAGGGCGTGGAGATCGAAGCGCGCGGCGCGATCAACAACGCCATCGAACTGTTCGGCGGAGTGACCTATGCGGACGTGCGTTTCGGCAGCGGTGCCGAACACGGCTACCGTGCCGGCCGCCAGTTGACCCACGCGCCGAAATTCACGGGTGTCGGCGGGATCACCATGCGCTTTCCGATCGGTCCTCTGGAAAGCGCGTTTCACGTCGACGCGCGCTACACGGGCGAACACAATACGGGCGCGGATCTGGATATCGAAAAGCTGCAGGAGTCCTACACGGTCGCCAATGCCAGGCTGATCTTTACATCCCAGGGCTCGCCGTGGACAGTGGACTTCTGGGCGCAGAACATCTTTGACGAGGAATACGCCATCACTGTTTTTGACGCGCCTCTGCAGGGTGAAGGTACCGGTCCCGGATCGACGCAGACCTTCAATGCCTACCTCGGCGACCCCCAGCTGTACGGCGTCAGTTTCCGGTACGAATTCTAGTCGCCGGCAAGTCGGCGTCTCACGGCGGCGGAAGGCGCTCCGCCGCCGTCGGCCGATGCTCGGAGGCGTTACGGACAACGCCGACCCGTAGGCCCGGACGCGCAGCGGGCGCACCGCCGGACCATCGTGCCGATGATCCGGCGTCGGTCCCGTGAGGATCACGTCGTCCCAATGGTCGTATCGTTTCTTGTCTGACTTGGCGGTACGGATGCAGTGGGCCAACGCGGGGAGAATTGTCAGTCAGGCAGCGCAGAGGGATCACAGTGGGATGCGGCGGCGTCTTCAAGGCAGCCGCGTGCGAGCCGAGACCGCGTGCCCAGTGAGTGAAGTGATGAGCCGTGTTCTTGCGCTCCAGCGACGGCAGCCCCGACGGCAGGGCATCAACCATGCCCGAAAGTTTACCCGGCAGCGATTCGTTCGATCTTGATTGCGCTTTCCAGGTGACGAGAGCGGGCAAGGTCGAAGGCCAGTTGCATGCCGAGCCACGTTTCCAAGATGTACTGGCGCCGAACATAAACAATAATCTCAACAGCGTCACAGATAGGGGATGATCTATCTGAGTGCCGGTGGGCTGGGGCTAGTGCGATCTCAGATCGCATTTAGGCCTTGCCATAGTGCCATGAAGCCGAGCGCGCCCGTGATCAGCGATGTTCCGACGGAGCCGACCATGCGTAGCGGCGTCTGAACGTGGTCGTAACGCAAGCCAATCGGGTGAGCCACGCGGCAAATAACCAGCGTGATACCTACCACATGCAGGAATACGGGGCTTCCTCCGTTAATCTCGACAATTGCCATCAGAACAATTAGCAGTGGCACATGCTCCACGAAGTTTCCGTGACGGCGCATCTCCACTGCAACTTCTCTATTTCCGCCGTCTAGTATGGAAATACGGGTTATCGCCCGTTTCACTCCGATCCGTGTGGTTAGGAAGATAAGCACTGCAACCAATAGCGCGGCATAAAAGGCTGTGATTTCGACGGCCATGACTGTTGTTCCTTCCATTACTAATCCGACACTTGAGCTTGGGCAGAATCCATAGCTGGCCCACGATGGCTCTCAATTCGACTCAGCCGACTACTCATATTGTATTGACAGGCTGAGCTTCTGCCCGAACCAATCAGGTATCCGAAGACTCAATTCTGGAATCTCGCGGATTAGACGCCTTTCATCGTACAGTTCAAGTGTCCAAGAGAACGGGTCAAGCCCAGTGGCGCAAAACTTCGTCATCCGAGAAACATCAGAGTAAGGGAAGCTGATATAGAAGTTTGAGAACAGGAAACTAACCTGCATAACAGATATCCTGTCTTGGACGTAAAGAAAGGGGATTCCGCAGGACTAACGATCGCAGGAGCGTGGGTCGGTATCCGACCGAGCGGGTGCAGCTTCGCGCTAGCTCGTGTCGATAAAGGACGGCTCTTTCAGGCTTGCGCTGCCCGTGCGGCTATCGGCTAGGCTCATGGGAGCCATAAGTGGCGTGAGCAGAATGAGCCTCGAAGTCAAGAAACCGGGACAAGGACTAGCGACGTTGGAGATCAGCGCACCACGTCTCGCGAAGCGCCCTCGTACGCTCTGGCGTAGCCGAGGGACAGCAGATGCTCGGACAGATCAAGCCCGTTGGCGAGCGTGACGTTGGCCACGAGGCGCCCCGCGTGCTTGTCCGGTTGTACGTCCACGAGTAGCACCCGCTGCCCTACGAGCACCCTAACGTAGTCTCGGGCTGTGATCGCGAGCGAGTATTCGATGTCGCACCGCGCCCGGCTCTCGGGCGTGTCGATCCCCCTGAGTCGCACGTTGCCCGTCCATTGCAGGTCCGGTCACAGGTCGGCCACGACGGCGAGTGTGTCGCCGTCGTAGGCGCCGGTGATCGTAGCCGCGACCTGCGGGCCAGAGTTGTCGTGGAAGGAAAGCGACTGCGCCGACGCCACAATGGGGCACAGCACGAGCCACAGCGGCCTGATATTCATCTGACGATCAGATCCGCCGGGTCGCTGAGAGATTCCGGGAGCACTATGAACTCCCGCGTTCTGGCGTTGATGCTGTCCAGCCAGCCTAGTTCTATGGCTCCTGTGGACGCACACGCCACACTGGTTAGCTGGTTGGCAACCGTACTCCTGTCTGCCAGAAGCCCAGGTTCGCCGTGACGGTCGAGCTGTACTCGTTGTCGGCCATGACAAACATGTTGTACCTGATGGGGACGACTTGCGGAGTGAAGAATACGCTTCGCGGGCAGTCAAACGCATTCGCGGGCCGTATTTCCGTGTCCACGGACGCGCGCAGCTCGGCGACGATCAGGCCGCTGTCGTACTCGATCGTCTGTATCGGTATCTGGAATTCGGCGAACCGCGAGACCATCGCATCCCAGACGCGCCGTTTTTCGACCATGAACGTTCTGGAGTTCTCGAATTCGTATACGGCGGGCGGAGTCGCGGCGCAGCCGGACAGCAGGACGTACGTTACTGATGCAAGCAATACGATTCTCATTCTGATTCGTGGGGTGTGTCATCGAAAGAGCGTTACCAGGACGCCGCGCCCGAGGGACTG
>JAPOYX010000203.1 GCA_026706345.1 Gemmatimonadota bacterium
CAGATCCCCCCCCTCGGTGGGGATGTCGTATTCGTCGGGGATGTCGGCGTAACCCATGTGGCGGAAGCACTCCCCGGGTACGGTCTCGTTGCCGCCCTCCGCAATCAGGACCCGCCGCGGTTTTTCGGGCAGGGTCATGATGACGTCCAGCACGCCGCGGACCGCGTCCGGATGGGTGCATACCACCGGGTTCGTGCCGGACAGGAAATTCGGCTTGAGCATGACCTCATCCCGCATGAGGGAGGCCAGCTGCGGGGCGGAGCGTTCTACCGCCGTCCGCACGTTTTCGCGTCGGTTGCTTCCCGTGCCGATTCCGACCGTCGTCGTGGTCGATGCCATGGTCATCTCCTTCCTTGGCGCGGATAGAATCGCAGTTCCGGTACGTCCGGGATCAGGCCGCGGGCGTGGGCCAGTCCGTAAAACTCCATGAGCCCTCGGTGTTCCCGGTCTCCCAGGTCAAACACCAGGTTGTCTCTCAGGTACGACGCGTAGAAAGACGTCGGCTGTGAACGGTCCCCCGCGTGGACTTCGGCGATCTGGTCGAGGGCGGACATCCCCTGATTCTTCGACGCGATCAGCAGTTCGACCTCACCGGGTGTGAGACCGCCATCCATTCCAGCCCAGAAGGCGTAAACGAAAGGCAATCCTGTCAGTTCCCGCCAGGCTTCCCCCAGATCCAGCCGCGGTTCGGGCCGGTTCGTATATTCCAGGGCCGGATCCCCGATGACAAGGGCCGCGTCCGCCCGTTCCAACATCGCTGAAACGTCCGGCGGATGGTCGACGGAATCGACTTCAAGACCGTACCGCTCATGCAGTACGATCCGGACTAGGGCGACCGAAGTCCTGGAACTCACATCCATCGCCACGGTCCGGATCCGGTGGACCGGAACCTTGTGGAACAGGAATATGCTGCCGACCGGACCGTCGGATGCGATGGAGACGCCGGGGACGATGGCGTAGGGTACCGGACTGCGCGCGTATTCGACCGATGGGATGACGGCTGCCGATGCCTCGCCCGCCCTGACCTGTCTGGCGCATACGGACGGTACATCGTAGAACACCTCGAACCCGTGATCCAGCCCGCCGTGTTCCAGGCCGTAGGTCAAGGCCCGGGAATTCAGGAAGCTGACGGCGTAGATGCGGGTTTTGTTAACCATACTTCAATCATACGCCGTTTTCCACGTACTCGTAACGCGTGTTGCGCCGACGCGGCGTGAATCCGGCGTCGCTAATGAGCCGTTGGATCTCGTCGGTTGGCATCACGAAGCTCGTACCTCCGGCGCTGATGACGTTCTCTTCCATCATCGTGCTGCCGAAATCGTTCACCCCGTATCCCAGGGCGATCTGCGCGATCTTGGGCCCCTGGGTCACGTAGGACGCCTGGACGTTCTCGATATTGTCCAGCAAGAGCCGGGCGATGGCCACGGTGCGCAGATAGTCGTAGCCCGTCGCCTTTCGCGTGTCGGGCAGTTCGGTCCCCTCCGGCTGGAAGCTCCATGCGATGAAAGCCGTGAAATACCCGTCGTGACGGGCCAGGGAATCGTCCTGTACTTCGCGAACCCGCAGAAGGTGGTTCAGTCGGTGTTCGACGGTTTCAACCGAGCCGAACATCATGGTGGCCGTCGACTTCATGCCGAGGCGGTGGGCCAGGCTGTGCACGTCCAGCCATTCCTGCACCGTTTCCTTTCGGTAGGCGATGGCGTCGCGCACCTCGGTATCCAGGATCTCGGCGCCGGCGCCCGGGAGGGATTTCAGTCCGGCCGCGCGCAGGCGGATCAGCGCTTCCTCGACCGTGATTCTCGAGATGTGGGCGAGATAGACGATTTCCGCCACGGAAAGCGAATGGAGATAGGCCGCGGGATAGCGCCGGGTGATTTCCGAGAAGAGCCGTTCGTAGTAATCGATCTTCAGCTTCGGGTTCAGCCCGCCCTGCATGAGGATTTCGCAGGATTCCGGCGTATCGCCTCCGACAGCGATCAGTTCCTCGACCTTGGCGAAGATCTCCTCGTCCGGCAGCGTGTATCCCTCCTGGTGGCCCGGTGGACGATAGAAGGCGCAGAACTTGCACCGTACCCAGCAGACATTGGTATAGTTGATATTCCGGCCGATGTTGTAGGTCACCACCGGTTCGGGGTGTCTGGTCCGGCGCACGTGATCGGCCAGCATGCCCAGCTCTGTGACGTTCGGGTGCTGGAACAGACGCCTCCCGTCCTCGGCGGTCAGCCGCGTTCCGGCCAGGACTTTTTCCGCGATATCGGTGATCATATGAATTATCCCGGGCTCGTTACCGCTTCGGCCTCTGCCCCGTTGACGGCTTCCAAATAGGCCGGCCGTATGGTTTCGGGCTGGTCGACGACATGGTAGAGCGCGTCGCGTTCGACGGGTTGCCGCCCCGATTCGCTGATCATGTCGAGCATCTGCGTGTGGGTCAGGGCCTGCATGCGGTCGGTGACGGGGTTCCGGGTGATTTCGTACTCCAGGACGCTGCCGTCCATGTCGTCCGCGCCGTACCACAGCGACACCTGCGTAACCGCCGGTGTGTTCATGATCCAGAACGACTTGATGTGGGGCACGTTGTCCAGCATGAGCCGGGCCACCGCGATCTCCCGGAGGTCCATCTGGCCGGTCGGTCCCGGCAGGTGTTCGATCGCCGTCCGCTCGGGGTGCCACGACAGGGGGATGAAGGCCAGCAGCCCCTTCGTCTCGTCCTGCAGTTCACGCAGTTTCATGAGGTGATAGACCTTCTCCTCCGTCTGCTCCACGTGGCCGTACAGCATGGTGGCGTTCGACGGCAGGCCCACCTCGTGGGCGACACGCGCGGTCTCGAGCCACTTGTCCGAATCCGACTTGGCCTGGAACAGCTCCTCGTGCACCCGTTCGCTGAAGACCTCGGCCCCGCCGCCGGGCAGCGCGTCCACCCCGGCTTCTTTCAGGTCCTGCAGGGTCTCGGCCATGGACTTCCTGCCGATTCGCCGGATCTGCTCGAGCTCGATCATGGTGTAGGCCTTGAGGGACACTCCGGGCCTGACTTCCTTGATCACCCGGACGATATCCAGGTAATAGGCGTAGGGCAGCTTCGGGTTCACGCCCCCGACCATGTGGATCTCGGAAATGGGAATGTCGGCGTAGGTCTCCATCCTCGCCCTGATGTCATCAGGCGAAAGCACGTATCCTTCGGGGTCCCTGGGCAGGGCGTAGAACGAACAGAAAAGACAGCTCTTGTTGCAGATGTTGGTGTAGTTCAGGTGCTGGTTGCGCACGAAGTAAACCCGGTCGCCGTGCATGCGCTCGCGCACCAGGTTGGCCAGATAGCCGATGGCGGGCAGATTCCCGTTCCGGTACAGCCTTCTCCCGTCGTCGACCGAAAGCCGCTCGCCCGCCACGACCTTTTCGTGGATGTCTTCCAGTCCCGCCGCGGCGATCAAAGCTTTGAACAAAACCGCCTCCTTGACACCAGTCGTTCAGTTCCAGCCGGGGGCGTCCGCTGCAGACGCCGACCCGGCATCCGCGTCCCTCTTATTATGCACTACCGGGTCCCATTCCACAACAAGAATCACCTCGGATCACATCATGAGTTCCAGGCTCCACAGCGCGCAGACCGGCTTTTTTTCCGCCGGTCCCGCTCGAAACCGCGGCCATCTCCCTGTCAATCCTCGACGACGCCCATCGCGGTCCAGCCCGGATCGGGATCGCCGGCCATCGCCTTCCGAACGTCGGGGCCGGGCGCTCCTGCCGTACCCCAGTAGTCCATGGTTTCCGGCACCCGTCTCCACACCGCGGGTGTGTGCGTTGCTTCGTCTTCGATGTGCGCCAGGTCGCTGGAGAGTTCATTCACGTATCCGGCCGGATCCTTGTAGTAGCAGAAGATGTTGTTGCCCGGGCCGTGACGCCCCGGTCCCCAGGCGGGTTCGTGTCCCCGAACACGAAGGTTGGAGACCCCTTTCATCACGTCGTCCACGTTCGCCATCAAGTACGCGATATGATTAACCGAGGCGTGATCCGCGCGACTGAAGACGATGACGTGATGGCTCCGGCCGCATCGGAGGAAGACCATCCGGTCCTCGATCCAGTCCGAGACCCGAAACCCGAGCATACCGGTGTAGAACGCCACGATCTGATCGAACCGCGTTGTGTTCAGACCCACGTGGCACAGCAGGCGGGGCCCGTTGTGCTCGCCGGACCCGCCGTTCGGGTGTTCGGACCCGCCGTTCGGGTGTTCGGCCACGGTGGACGAGTGTTCGGACCCGCCGGCCGATAGCTCGATGCAGCGGTTTTCCGGGTCCAGAAACCGCAGCCCGTACCCGCCGCCCGGTTCGTCCAGGTCGGCCGGATGCGCCACGAGCGCGATTCCCTCGCGCTCGAACTCGGCTGCCGCCGCGTCGACCGCCTCGCGTCCGTCCACGCTGAAGGCCAGGTGGTGGAGCCCACGCCGCTGCGCCGGATGCAGACTGAGTATGTGGTGCCCGGCTGACGCGCCGCGGAAATACCGGACTTGCCGGTCTTCACCGGCCGATCGGAGCCCCCACGCCTCCAGGTAGAACCTGGTGTGGGCCGCGATCGCGGGGGACAGCAGCCCCACGTGGCGGATATCCCGGATCTTCATCCGTGCGGCTCCCTCCGGGTCAACGCGATCTTCAAGTCCCGCCGGATGTAGATTTCGACGAATTCGCGCAGCCACGCGTCCTTCGCGGGCGTGAACCGCTCAATCAGTTCCTGCCGTGGTCCGTCCGTCAGGTAAACGATGCGCCACAGGTTCAGCGGGCGCAATTCACTGCCCCCGGCCGAATGCTCGACGTGAAAGAGCGGCTGTCCGTCGCCCGCTCGAAGCGGTTTTCCGTCCCGGCCCGGAAGTTCCGCCGCCCCGATGAAAGTGACACGCTGCCGCACGGGGTTGAGGAAGACCTTTTCCAGGACCAACCCCTGCTTCGAAGACTCGAGCCAGAGGCGTTGCCGAGAGCATCGCACGAAGGATTCGGCTCCGTCGGCCGCTGCCTTCCGGTTCCAATAGTGGGAACTGCCTTTCGCTACAACGGAAGGAATGTAGAGGTCGGGCCGGAACGCTTTTTTTACCTCCATGTCCCACAGCATGGTACGGGTAAACCTGAGCGTTACGTTCGTGCGGTAAGATCGGGCGAGCGTCTTGTTTATGTCGACTGGAGGCAACTCGATTCGCGTGTTGCCCGGGTCGGTCCAGGTCCGTTCGAATTCTTCTTCATGTTTCAGCGGACCGACGGGCTCCGCGGCTTCTCCCGGAACGCCGGCGCCTTCCGCTTCGCCGGTTTCTTCGCGTCTCATTCTGTGCTGCCCTCGGTGGGCTCTGCGGGGACCGACCGGGAATTCCCGCCTTATTGTGGCGCTAAAGCCCGCCACCTGATCGAAGTACTAACCGGTCGCCTGGTCCGTCTAGGGCACTTTTACGTGGACGGTGACGATGTCTATGTCGTGGAACTGCTGATGGCGCACGGAGGACGCGATGTGCCGCAACAGCCGCAGCGAGACTTCTTGCTCCATCAGCACGTCGTCGGGCCGGTCCGCCAGCAATCCTATCCGGTCCTGGACGTTCTCCTCGCTTACAGCGGCGATGAACTCGAGGACGGCGCCGCCGCTCTCCTTGCGCGCCTTAAGGAGCAGGCGGCGATGCCCGCTTTTCTCTCGACCCTCGTCCTGATCGATCAGCGTCAGCAACGTCTCCTCGCTGGCGGCGTCGAGACGGTCGACCATCTCCGGTCCCCAGCCGTTGCGGGATGCGAACGCCTCGAGGAACGCCCTGAGCTTCGGCAGTACGGACAGATCGAGTTCTACTTCGATCCGGCTGCGGCGGGGCGCCGTCGCTTCCAGAAACAGGGTCATGAGGATCGCGACGATACCTCCGGCCGTTATGCCGTTCCCCAGCAGGCCGCCTCCCAACTCCGCGAGAAGCTCCGGGAACAGGAGATCGTTCTGGCAGCCGACGCCGACCCAGAAGGAGACCCCTGCGATGAGCGCCTTGCGGTGATCGATCCCGCCCTGCACCACCTCGGTCATCCCACGGACGAAGGTCAACGCCAGCACGACGGTCAGATAGGCGACGACGACCGCGCTCGGAATAGCCAGTATCATGGCGAGGAACTTGGGCAGGAAGGCCAGCACGATCAGCACGGCGGCGGCGACGATTCCCACGCGGCGGGCCGCGACCCCCGTCAGCTCAACCGTCGGGACGCTGACTCCGATGGTCTGGGTCGGCACGATCCCCGCGATGCCTGACAGCAGTTTGCCGATGCCGTCCGCGGTCACCGCGCCCTCGACCGCCCGGTAGTCCACGGCCCGCGGCCGGCGCCACGACACGCGCTGGATGGCGACCGCTCCGGTGATCGTCTGGATGGCGCCGATGAGCGCCACGAACGCAAAGGCGGGCAGGAGCTCCACGAAGGCGGGACCGAGGTTGATTCCGATTCCCGGCCAGTGTCCCTGTGGCAATCCGATCCACGGAGCCCGGGCAACCCGGTCGAAGTCGTAGAGACCCAGCGATCCGCCGAAAACCGAACCCGCGATCACCCCGATGAGCGGGGCCCACAAACGCAGCGTTGCCCCTGCCTTCAGGGAGATGCCGCCGATGACCAGA
>JAPOYX010000204.1 GCA_026706345.1 Gemmatimonadota bacterium
AATTCGGATAACCGGCGATATAGGCAGACGGTATGTTTTCCATTCCAATGACCGGACCGGCCGCAAGACAGTCTCGGAGCGCCCGCCCCCGAGCCGGTACCGGTTCCGCAAGAAATTTGCTCACCTCAGGCCCGGCAGCGGAGTTGCGGCCAGGCTGTGCAAGTGGCTCATTATACGAGAAACTGTCCTTTGCACTAATATGCTGGTGTAAGGGCTTTTTGTCGGCCTACATATGTCTCTACGGGCGTCGTGCGACGTCGATCCGGACGCGCCGGCCGGACCGGACGCTACGTCCGTCTGGACGCCGGCGAACCCCTTGCGGCAGCCGAAAACCGGCCTGATCACAACCGAGGGCCTTGAGAACACGGTCTTCGTCACGCGCGGCGCCTACGGCCGTTGAGGCGGCCAGCCGGAGTCGCCCGCCGGCGCGCGACGCCTCGACTATGACGGCGCAAGACACCCGGGTCATTCCGGCTTGCGCGCCTTGTGGTAGTACATGGGCGTGAATATCCCCAGGCGCCCTCCGGCCACGAGGCTGTCGGCCGCCACGTTGAGTACTTCCGATATTGCCAACGATCCTTTGGGCACGGCACGTACGCGTTCCAGAACGCGCAGGACGCCCGTGGTGATCCTGCGGCCGAGAGGTGTCCGCGGCAAACTTTTCAGCGTCCGCGCACTGCCTTCCAGCGGCCGGTACCACGGCGTCTCCGGATCGGCATCCGGCGCGCGGTCCCGCGCCTCGATCGCCTCGAAGCCGCACGCGCGGAGGCCATCGGTGATGTCTGCGAATGAAGCGATTTGCGGCAGGGCGTTGCCGTATTCGATGCCCTGCCTGATTTCGCGGTGCTCCGGGTTGCCGTCGTCGTACAGCGGGGTCATGCACCAGTCGTAGCCGGCAAAGAATGCCCCCGGCCGCAAAATCCGGAATGCCTCGGCATAGGCGGCCGTCTTGTCCGGGGCGTGAGCAATGGCCTCGATATGGTAAGCGGCGTCGAAGCTCCCGTCTTCCGCCGGTATATCCATGAAATCGCCGTGCAAGACGCTGCAGATATCCTCGAGGCCCTCTTTCCTGGCGTATGTGGTGCACTTCCCGATCTGGTATTCGCTGATATTCAGCCCGACAATCGAGGCGCCGAATTTTCTTGCTATGGAGCGCTGCGGGCCGCCTACGCCGCAACCGAAATCCAGCACTTTCATGCCCGGCTTCAGGCCGATCGCTTCGCCCAGAAAGTGCTGGTGGCCGGTGAGGCAATCCTCGAAAGACACGCCGTCCCTGCCCGGCGCGAAGTGAAACGACCGGCCCCATCCATACTCGTAAAAGTCGGTAATCAGGTCGTAAAACGCCTGTACCATCAGGGCGTATTCTTCACGGCCTCGCTGCTGGCTCTTGAGGTATTTCGACAGTGCTTCGGCCGTATCCTCCGGCCGGATTGCCCTGGAAATGGGGCTATGAAAATCAGCCGGCACGGGTGTTTTCTCCGGACAGGTTTTCGGCAAGGCCGTCAGGCTAGAATTGCCGGTACCACCTGCGCATCTCCCAGACGGGACCGTCACCCGCGGCCAATGATGGGCGTTGCTGGTATACTTTTCCCTTCCATATCTTCAGGTCCTGCCGCCACTGAGAAATCCAGTTTCCGACGACGTAGGAAACGAATATTCGCGGCACGCGACGGGGGGCGAACCAACGGAAAGTCACCCGTTGCTTCAACGAGGCTACGGGCGTGTGCGTCTGGAACATCGCAATTTCGCCGATTTTCGGTACTTTGAAATCGAACTTTACAATACTGCCCGGACCTAGAAACGTGATCAGCGCCCGGGACCTCGTTCTTTCGCAGACCCGGCCCCCGATCTCAAGCGTCGCTTCGTCTCCGAAATACGAAACGTGTTCGAGCCTGTCGTCGATCTGCCATGAAGGCTCGTGCCGGATTCTGATCCAGGGCAATCTTATACTGGTCCACGGGACGCGCATTGCACCGTGAAGCTGCGAAAAGTGCCCGAAGTCGACGCTATTCTCCGCAAATTCGATAATGTGCATATCCACCTCGCCCCCATCATACTGGCCGCGACAGACGAACTGCCGGCTGTCGATCTTCGGCTGGGGCGGAAGCCGATAGGGCGCCGGGGCGCTAGGGTGCGTCGACCGGTAAATCATGACCATGCCGTAGTAGTCGATCGCTTCCCAGTGCCGGTGGGCGGTCGGCCGGTCCTCGGCGTCGGGCCAGTCGCGAACCCCGCCGTCTCCATCCACCTGCCAGCCGTGAAACGGGCATTGCAGCCGATCTCCCTCGACCCGGCTATGGGCCAGGTTCGCACCCTGATGCGGACAGAACGCTTCCACGGCCGCGATCCGGCCCTGTGTCCGGCTGCGAAACAGCGCGATATGCTCGCCCAGGCACTCGACGTGCCTGACTTCTCCCGGTCGGATTTCACCGGACGCCGCAACCCTGTACCAGCCGTCCGGATAGGGCGGCGGATAGGTGCGTTCCCTGTAGCGTGTCAGGTTGTCGGACATGGATCAGGAGCCCTTCCCGGCTCCGTATACGGCGCGGCCCGTTCATCGTATTTCATCGGCCGCCGGTCAGCCTCGAAGATTGGCAAGACCGATTTCAGAGCAGCATTGTATCCGGATTCTGCAGTCTCTAGTTATCCGGCCCAGGCCGCGGCATCAAGAAACGCGTCTTGCGCGCGGCGGCGCCGGCACGGTGCGGTTGTGCGGGAATCCGTGTC
>JAPOYX010000205.1 GCA_026706345.1 Gemmatimonadota bacterium
ATCCGGTTCTCCTGATCCGATTGATTCCACTCCCACACCTCTCCCGACGGTGCGCTGAGCCGCAGGTAAGGGATGTCCGTCGGCACGGCGAGCTTCCGGTTCGTGAAGGTCCAGCCGAAGGTGTTCACTCCCATGACGACAACATTCTTGATCCGGCCGGTGTCGGTACGCGTTTGGCCCAGCAGGTCGTATATCGCCTGGCTGTGCGCCCAGGTTTCCATCAGGCGCGCCGTAATACTGGAGCGCACGCTCATGTCCGGACCGAACCATTGCACCCGTTTTTTCGGGTCCGCGGCCGCAAAGCGCTCCGCCATCTCAAGAGAGAAAGTACGCCAGCGATGTAACAATGCGCGGTCCCGTAGCCCGTCAAGCCAGACATGGGTAAAGGCCAGACGACCGTACTGCTTGCGTCCGACGTTGAATTCTTTCACCAGGTCCAGAAAGGCATTCGTATCCTGTAATGAAAGATTAGCCGCGTAGTCGCCCATATGCAGATGGGCGACGATATCGTTGATCGTCCACTCTTTGAACTGCGTTTTTCTTCCCCAGTCCTGATCGTCCAACCCGTCGAGCAGGGCGAAGACTGCTTCGCTCTCCTCCCGGAAATCCAGGGCTTGCTGCAACATCGGCTGCTCCTGTCTGCGCTATCGCTCATCTGGCCGGGCAAACAAATCACACCCAGGGTGAAAAGGCCACTCACCGGGGACCGGAAGCTCTGTCCAGGCCACGTGGTTTCCCCACCGATTTTCCTATACGTAGAATCCATTCTTTCCCACACCATTGAGGTTCTCTATGTACAAACGAGGGGAGCGAAGAATTATTAGCGCACTCTTACTCAGCACGCGGATTGCTTTCCTGGTCGCCGTCGTCGTGGGTCTTGGAAGTGTAACGGTTAGAGCAGTTGAGGGAACACGTTTGCTCAACGCCCACGCAGATCATGACAACTGGCTGACCTATGGGCATGGCTATGCCAATCAGCGCTACAGCGGGCTTGAGCACATCACGACCGACAACGCGCACCGACTGGTGCCGCAGTGGATCTATCAGACCGGTGTGCTCGGGACGTTCCCCGCCAACCCCCTTGTTGCCGACGGAACGATGTATCTCACCACGCCGTACAACCACGTGGTTGCCCTTGATGCGGCAACCGGGGCTGTGCGCTGGCGTTACACGCACGAGATGTCCGTTGACACACTCTGTTGCGGCACCCACAACCGGGGGCTCGCCCTGGGTTACGGACGACTGTATATGATTACCGCGGATGCGCGCCTGGTAGCGCTCGATGTCGCCACGGGAACACGCGTGTGGGATATGCCGGTTGTCGATCCGACGACCGGGAACCCGGCTGACCTTACGGCGCTTAAGGAGATCAGAGCCACAGACGCCGCGGAGCCCGAGAACGTCGCTACCCTCACCGCACTGACCCGCTTTGCCGGCAATATGGCGCCGGTTGTCTACGACGGTAAGGTATTCGTCGGCGTGAGCGGGACCGGGTATAGCGGCGTACTCGGTGAAGCCGAAGCGGACGACCCATCCCTCCTCGGTCGGCCCGGTCCCCGGCGCGGCCTGCGTGCCTTCCTGTCCGCCTATGACGCAACGACCGGGCAGTTGGACTGGCGCTGGTACTCAACCGCCTCGGAAGGCTGGGAAGGCGATTTTGTTGAGCGCACCCTGTTCGGCGATGTGCTGGAGCGCGACCTGGATGCCGAACGCGCCAATGCGGACACATACCGCGACGCCTGGAAGACCGGCGGCGGCTCGATCTATTCCTCCCCGTCGATCGACCCGGAGTTGGGGCTGATTTATTTCGGGACCGGGAATGCGTCGCCCGGTTATGACGATTACAAGCGCCCCGGCGACAATCTGTACACCGCCTCCCTGGTTGCCCTCGATATACAGACCGGCGCGTTGCGCTGGTATCACCAGATCGTCCCGCATGACATTTGGGGCTATGACGTGGCCTCACCTCCGGTTCTGTTCGACTTCCCCGCCAATGGCACAACAGTACGGGCCGTGGCCGAGGCCTCGAAGTCCGGCTGGTTGTATATATTCGATCGGGAGACGGGCAAGCCACTACGCCGCTCAGAAGCCTTTGTTCCCCAGAACGATTTGCTCTTCCGCAGGCCAACTGCCGAAGGCATGTTTATCGCGCCCGGAGCCGCGGGCGGAGCCAATTGGCCGCCTACTTCATACAGCCCCAAGACCGGCTGGTTGTACGTCTCAGGAACCCACAACCCGACGCGCTACCAACTCAAACCGGGGGAGGCCGGACAGCCCGAGCGGATCGTCATTTCGTTTGATAAAACCGTGGAACGCTGGGGAACTCTGAGCGCCATTGCACCCCAGGACGGGAAGATCCAATGGCAGGTCAGAACGGACTTACCCCTGGTCAGTGGCTCGCTCGCGACCGCGGGCGGGCTGATCTTTTACGGGGAATCGAACGGACAGTTTGTGGCCCGCAATGCCCAGGACGGTACGGCGCTGTGGCACTTCAACACCGGGGCCGGGGTCAACGCTCCGCCGGTGACCTATGCGGTGGACGGGAAGCAATTTGTGGCGGTTGCTGCCGGTGGACACAAATTGTTCGATTTTCCTCTGGGCAATGCCGTGATCGCCTTTGGTCTTCCTGACTGACCTGACGTTGCTGTTGCAACATATCCCTCGCCTCAGCCGCTTGACCCGTCTTTTCGTTGGGCTTCGAGCTGACGA
>JAPOYX010000206.1:0-225 GCA_026706345.1 Gemmatimonadota bacterium
GGCGTCGGTGATGGTCGGTTCGATTCCGCCCCGGCCATAGCAGGCCGGTCCGGGGACGGCACCCGCGCTACGGGGTCCGACGCGCAGCGCGCCACCGTCGTCTACCCAGGCCAGGCTGCCGCCTCCCGCACCGACCTCGACAATATCGTAGGCGGGAACGCGCAGTGCATAGCCGGCACCCTTGCTCAGCCGCCCAGCCCGGTTAATACCCGCCCCAACCTCGCC
>JAPOYX010000206.1:235-2524 GCA_026706345.1 Gemmatimonadota bacterium
GGCTCGGTTGATGCCCGCCCCGACCTCGCCTTCGGCGGTTTCAACCGGCTGGCCGTTTTCGATCAGGCAACCTTTGGCGGTCGTCCCGCCCATATCAAACGCGACCGCCTGAGCCAGACCGATTTCCCGCGCCAGGCCGGCCGCGGCCAGGGCACCGGCCGCAGGACCGGATTCGATCAGGTGCACCGGGCGGTGACGGGCGTGCGCGGCGCTCATGATCCCCCCGTTGGACTGCATGATTTGCAGGGCTGGAGGATAGGCCTGGAGCTGCGTTTCCACCTGGTCCAGATAACGTCCGACTACGGGCATGAGGTAGGCGTTCAGCGCCGTGGTGGAGGTACGTTCGTACTCGCGAACCTCGGGCAGGATGTCGGCCGAGGAGCAGACCAGGACTTCCGGGAATATCTCGCGGATCAGAGCCACGGTCTGTTGCTCATGGCTGGGATTGACGTAGGAATGCAGAAACGCCACGGCAATGGCTTCGACACCCTGGCGTTTGAGGCTGAGTATGGCCTGACGCACCTCTTCGTCGTTGAGCGGCGTCTCGACCTCGCCCCGAACGGTCATGCGTTCGCTGACTTCAAGTCGGCGACGACGCGGGATCAAGGGCGGCGTACGCTGCCAGAACACGTTGTAGACACTCGGACGTCCCAGGCGGCGGATTTCCAATTCGTCCCGAAAGCCTTTAGTGGTAATCAGACCGGTTCGGGCGCCCTGTTCTTCCAGGACCGCGTTGGAAGCGATGGTCGTACCGTGGACGAGGCTCGCAATGGAACTCTCCGGGTGCTGGCGTTCGGCATCGGCAATACAGCGTCCAACGTCTGCGCCAACAGAACCGGTCGGGCAGGGTCAAAATTTTATAGGTCAGGAGTTGGCCGGCGGCACCGGCTATGACGACATCGGTGAAGGTTCCGCCAATGTCAAAGGCAACGCGAAGGCTGGCCGGAGTAGACATGCCGGGTTATGCAGGGCTCAGAGGAAGGAGAAGCACCTACGCGCCGGCCTCAAGCCTTGAGCAGAGCAAAGGCCTCAATCTCAATGAGCAGGTCTTCAAGCACCAGCGCCTGAACGCCGATGAGGGTGCTGGCCGGTGCTTTTTCCTGGGGCAGATACTGGCTGCGAACCTCACGGACCACGCCGATCATGTCAGGCGTATAATTAACAATATACGTATTGGTCTTCAGCACGTCGTCAAACGTGGCCCCAACCGCGGCCAGCGCCCCTTTGAGGTTTTCAAAGGTCTGGACGACCTGGGCGCGCAGGTCGCCCTTGCCCACCACCGCGTTGTTCGCGTCCAAGGCGACCTGGCCCGAGATGAAAACAATTTTTCCCTCGGTTGCGGTCACAACCTGGGAGAAGCCCGGCAAAACGGGCAGACCGGCGGGATTCAGGAATTCCTTTTCCATACGTTTCTCCTCATGTTTATGCCTTCTCCCGCGGGGAGAGGGTTTTCTCGTCAGGGCCGCACTTCATAATAGGCGTTGAACGGATTGTCAAAGTCGTGGCGGGTGAAGCGGGTGAACCCGGCGTCGCGTGTCATGCTCCGCGCCACCTGTTCGTTAAAGCCCAGGGTACCCAGGCCGGCGCCGTCCGGCTCGGATAAGGCCGAGGACATGCAGCCCATCACCGAGAAGGCATACATCAAACCGGTCATGGGGTTCTTCAGATTTTCCTCAAACGTCGGGGCGCTCTTAATATCGGCGATCAGCCAGGTTCCATCCGGCTTGAGCGCCGACCGGATAGCCCGAATGGCTTCCGCCGGATGAGTCATATCGTGGATGCAGTCAAACGTGGTGATGAAGTCAAAACTCGCATCGGCCGGCAGCCCGTCCTGGGTCGCGTGATGAAACTGAATGTTGGTCAGCCCGGCCTCAGCCTTGTTGGCATTGGCGCGGGCCAGCGCGTGCTCCGATATGTCATAGCCGTGGAAGTCGGCCTGCGGAAAGGCCGCAGCCATTTGAACCAGCGCAATCCCGGCACCGCAGCCCACGTCCGCCACCTTTGCGCCGACTTGCAGTCTGGACTCGACCCCGTCCAGGGCGGGCAGCACAATGGGGATCAGCGCGTGCCGGTACCACGGGGCAAAGACCCGCTCGATGCCCCGTGCGCCTTCCGGCCCACGCGCGTCGTAGGAGAGACCCAGGCCGGTACGAAAGGCCTCGGGCAGTTTCTCCAATATGGCCATGCGTTGCGGAAAATCGCTGAAAATACCGGCGGCAAACTTGGGACTGTCCTCGTCCGCAAGGATCATGGCCATTTCAGGCGAGAGGGAAAAGCGTTCCTCCCCCG
>JAPOYX010000207.1 GCA_026706345.1 Gemmatimonadota bacterium
CATCTCGTCAAAACCGTAGTCCAGCACCGCCCGCACAGCCTCGCTCGTATAGCCCTTTCCCCAATGGTCAGGGTGCAGAAAGTAGCCCATCCCCGGAACGCCCGCATTGCCGATGTAATCCACATATCCCAGCGCCGGGCCGTCCTCCGCCGTGCGCACGGTCCAGACCGTCCCGGGCCCGTCAAGCATGCCATCGACCATCTTTTTTGTCTCAGCCGCTGAACTGTGCGCCGCATCGTCCATAAACCGCATCGCTTCCGGCCTGCGATACGCGTCAAAAAGGTCCTCCGCATCCGAAGCCGCAAGCGGTCGCAGAATCAGTCGTTCAGTCCGAAGTGTGGAATGCATCGTATCGTCTCCAAAATGCCTTGTCGCTCATCAAAGTGTCTATGCCAATATCTATCGATTCGGCCGCGGTCGCCTCGCGACCGCGCCGAACATTAGCACCCAGTTATCTCTCACTCCTCCACACTCTCTCCTCGCCTTTGGGCGGTCGGCCGCAAGCGGCCTCCCTTGTGCGGGGGGTTCCCCCCCGCAACGCCCCCCCTCCTACAACATGCCTCGCCGAATGTGTGCCTTCAATCCAGCTGGAATGCTTGCGACCGAATGCGTACGGCCGTGTTCCAAGTCTTGGCTGGTTCCGAGCATGAGCCAGGGCAGGCGAAAGTTGGGCAAGTCAGAAGAGTCAAGTCCCAAATAGACCCTGCCGGTGTCGCCAGTACCGTCGAGAGCCCGTTACAGAAATCCTGATAATCCGGCATTCCTGATTCAGACTGAAATCAATGACTCCTGACGACCAACCACGAACCTCTATCCATACAGCGCCCGCAGCGCCGGCCTCAGCTCCGCCGCCTCCAGCAAATCAGTGCTGTCACTGAACTGGTCGATGCTCCCAATTGGCCGCCGCTTGGCCAGTCGCAGCACCTCAGGATCCTCGACAGAACCAAGCAACGCGTCAGCGAAGCCGTGCAACGCCATCACCCGGAACGGCCGGCCAAAGAACTGGATCGGCCTCTCCGGCATCGGTTCCGTGAGCCCCAGCCGGTTGTGCCGGCCAGCCACGACCCGGTAAGCCTCGCCCAGCCAGCGGTCACGCTCCTGCCACGTGTCCGCCCCCTGCACAGCCATCAGCATATCGGTCAAACCAGCTGCGCTTTCCAACTGTGCAAAAGCCGACCCAAACCACTTGGCATACGGCGCATACTGTCTTTCCATCAGAAAACATAGGCGCATCACGTCCCGCACCAGCCGCGACCCGACCAACCCCGAGCCCAGCTCGTCGCCCACCAGGCCCGCCCGTCCCATCAAATGTTCCTCCTGCCCGATACGAGCCCAACCCGCAGCCAGCAGATAACGCCACACATCCGGCGGATACCATCTGAACCGCCACCGTACGCTCTCCAGCCCGATACCGTCGTGAAAGATCCCGGCTGTCGCGATCGTCCGTAGCTTCTGCTGGGGAAAAGTCAGCCAGTCCGCCGTCCCGATCTCTTTGCTGACGTCAAAATTCAGGTACCCGCAGAAAAACACGCCAATCGTCTGCGTTTCCACCTTGTGATTAACCGGCCCGCTGTCCGTGGCCTCCAGCAACTGGACCCCGTTGTCATCGGGGTTCGGTTCACTGAAATTCGTCGGGTAACCCAGAAAACTGTGGGGCAATCCATCACGCAGTGCCGCGTCAATATCTTCAGCCTGAGTCTCCCAATCGCCCGGGTACAGGAAAAGTTGCAGCCTCGGCCCCCAACCATGGTCCGTCGACATCTCGTCGTCGAACCCAAGCGTCTCCGAGCCGGCCCCAATCAAGGCAGAGGCATGCGGCAGACCGGGCCATGAACTCTCAAGCACAGGCCGCACCGCCTCCCAATAAAACCGTCTGCTCAATTCCAGCCCGGGGATGAACGCCATTCTCTACAGCGCCGCTTCAATGGATGGTCCGCCGTGCCAACCACACACTCTCATTGTCTATGCCAAATCACTAATGCTCACAGTGCCGGTTCCCCCCACACAAACGCACCGCCAAACAGCGTAGCCTCCACGTCCGTCTCCAATATCGCCATCGGATGGACCGTGAATATATCCTGCGACAGCACCACCAGGTCTGCCAACTTGCCCGGCGTGATGCTGCCCTGGCTGCTCTCCGTGCCGCCCGCATAAGCCGCGCCGACCGTATACGCCCACACCGCCTCCTCCACGGTCAGCCTCTCCTCCGGATACCAGCCCTCACCGCCGGGTGTTCCGTCCGCCCGCATCCGCGTAACCGCCGCATGAATCCCCTTGATCACGTCCGGCGTCTCCACCGGCGCGTCCGATCCGAAGGCCAGCTTAGCCCCGCTGTCCCACAGGCTCCGGAACGCGTAGGCATAGCGGCTCCGCTCCCCCCAATACCTGTCGGCAAGGAGCATGTCCTGCGTGGCGTGGATCGGCTGCACCGACGCGATGATATCCAACTCAGCGAATCGGGCAATATCGTCCGCATGCAGCACCTGCGCGTGCTCGATCCGGTGCCGCAGATGCAGCCCCCGACCGGCCCGGCGACTCGCCTCCAGCGCATCCAGCACCATCAGGTTAGCTCTGTCGCCAATCGCGTGCGTGACCACCGCCAGCCCTGCATCCGTTGCTCTGGCTATAATGTCCGCCATCTCCTCGGCGCCTGTTACCGCAATGCCAAGATTGTCCGGCTCGCCGTCGTACGGCGCCAGCATCCACGCCGTTCGCGGCCCTAGCGCACCGTCGCTGAAGACCTTCACCCCGCCAATGCGCAGAAACTCATCGCCAAGCCCCGTCCGCAGCCCCAACCCGATTGCGCTGTCCAACTCTGCCACCGGGATCTGCGCCACCGTGCGCAGCGTAAGATCTCCCTCCGCGCGCAACTGTTGAATTGCGCGCAAAGAGGCCGCCGCCTCCTTCGTGTGTACCCCCACGATCCCCATGCGGTTGACCACGTCCTGTGCCTGCCGCACCGCCGCCACCGCCTCCCCGTCCGCAGGCTCGGCCATGCATGGAAACGCCAGCTCCATCGCCCTTTCAAGCAGGATGCCCGTCGGCTTCCCCGCCCCATCGCGCACAATTTCGCCGCCGTCCGGGTCTTCCGTATAGGCCGTGATCCCAGCCCGATCCAACGCCATACTGTTCACCCACGCCGCGTGTCCGCACTTGCGAGCAAGGTAAACCGGATGCTCCGCCGTCACCGCGTCCAACTGCGCAGCCGCAGGAAACGCGCCGCCCTCCCACACCGACTGGTCCCAGCCCCGGCCCGTCAGCCACTGACCGGGCGCCGTATCCGCAGCCCGAAGTCCGACCTTTTCCAGCGCTGCCGCCAATGTCGCCGTGCCACTGAGATCAATCTCCCGCAGACTCATCCCGTATGAAAGAAAGTGGATGTGAGCGTCAATGAATCCGGGCACGACCGTCGCGCCCCGTAAATCAACCTCCCGCCCGTCCGGCGCCAGCAATGACCGCGTATCACTTTCGCTGCCCGAGGCCACGAAGCGGTCCCCCGCGATCGCCACCGCCGAAACCCGAGGCCGCCCCGCGTCCATCGTATGGATGTTGCCGTTGAATAACACCAGATCCGCCTGCACATGTCACTCCAAGTGTGATTAACCCCGAAAAAACTGCTCGCCCTCTTCTTTCAAGCCGCCATTCCCTTTTGTTCGTTCTTCTTCTGTTATACCATACAGCCGCCAGAGCGCCACTGTAAAGGTAACTTCTGAACTGGTACTGGCAAGCCTTGTACTGCCTAAAGCAAGAGCGGAATCGCAAGCCGGCTGTTTGACATCGCTCAACCCTGGATTCTTCTGCTTCGCTCCATGACAACTCTTACAGCATTCCTGCCCATCAGCATCGGAATCCTCATCCTGCTGCTCTGGGCCGGTGCAACGGTATGGCTGACACGTCGCCGTGACGAGCGGCGCTGGGATCTTCTCTCCGCTGCCCTGCTGGCCGCAATGTTCGCAGCCTTCTTCGGACGCACCATCAGCGGCACCGTCTACCAACCCGCCGACGGCGGTGACCTGGTCAGCTTCCTCTTCCCCATCTACCACTTCGCCGCCCACACCATCAGCCAGGGCAGCCTGCCTCTCTGGAATCCGCACCTTTACGGCGGCGCGCCTTTCATCACCGACATTCAG
>JAPOYX010000208.1:0-1886 GCA_026706345.1 Gemmatimonadota bacterium
CAATACGATTCTGAATCAGCGGAGTCAGACGGTTCTGGTTGGACAAGAAGTGGATGGTGCGTTGAGGGAATATCGCCAGCAACAACCCAACCGGCCCTTGCTGCACGCCCTGGCCGAAGGAACGGGCGGCAGCCTCAACCCGACGTTTGACGAACTCACTTCCCACATCCGGGGCGGCAAGAAAGTCCTCCTCCACCCGCTCGAAAACACCCTCATTGTCATCGCCCTCTTCTTCCTCCTGGCCGACATCGCCCTGCGGGTTTTGTTTGGGCCACCGCCCGAGGTCTCACCGTTCTGATTTTCTTGATAAGAAACCATCCAGGAAAAGAATGCGCTTGCGGTGTGGTAGTGGCCGGAGAATTTTCCAGTTATGTATAACCGCCGTGAGACAACAACCTAGCGGAAACCGTCTATGCCGATTGCCAGAAACAATATGACCACGACCCCCGCAGTTCCGGGTCGCACCATTCAGGAAGCGCTTGGCATTGTCAGCGCCGAGTGTGTTTTGGGTATCAACGTCTTTCGGGATATGCTGGGTGGCCTGCGAGACTTTTTCGGCGGCCGCAGCGGCACCCACCAAAAGGCGCTACGGGAAGCCAAAGACACCTGTTTGGAAGAACTCGCGGAGCAAGCCTCGCAGCTCGGTGCCGATGCGGTTGTCGGTGTCGATATGGATTACAGCGCAATCAGCGGCGGAGGAAAAGGCATGTTGCTGCTGGTCGCGACCGGAACGGCAGTTCGGCTGAAATAGCGCCGGGGAGATTCCCTGCCGAAACCCGAGAGAGAACCGTACTGGAAAAGATTGTCAAGTGAGCCACTTCTCGAATTTCTGCAATGTGAAAGCGCCAGGCCCGTATATCCGCGCGGTCTTGTGCGCGAGCCTGATCGTGTTCGGAGCGTCCTGCTCCTGGCTGCCGTTTAGCAGAGGCTGCTGTGATGATGACCGCGACCTGGGCGTCACCTATCTTCAGGAGCCGGGACGATTTCAGACCGCAGCGCCAACGTATGGCCGCGCCCGTGACATTGACCCTGGGGCGGGAGAAACCATTACCAAGCCGGGGCTGCTCTCGAAGTATAACCCGCTCAAGGGCTTTATGGACGACGACGAAGACGAGCCGGTCGCCTCAAGCGACGACGAGGGATTTTTCGGGAATTTATTCCCGTTTTAACCCCAGATTGCCTTAGTGCAGCGGCTTCTCGCCAACGAGGACGAGGACGCCGGAATACTGGTGGACGATGGCCTGGCGCTGCACGGGGGCGATCTCGCAGCCGGTAAAAAACCCGATAACCGGCACATCGGCCAGGTATTGGTTGATATACGAAGAGTCGATATCGGGAATCCCGTAGAGCCCGCTGCCACGTCCGACGCAGTTGAAATAGAGGCCAAATGCCGGACGGCTGTGCGGCCAGCTCCGGTCCTGGGCTTCCAGCTCGCGTTTCAGGTCGGTCCGTGCGCCGTTCCCGTCGCGCAGGGTGAAGACCAGCTTCTGGCCTTCGACGATCTGGTCCGCCACCGCAATAATCCCGCGCTCCGGATCAAAGCCCACGAGATTCCGCACGACATATTCGCCAGGGGCAATATGCTGGCGTTCGGCGTCGACCGGCAGGCCAACGAAGATATAGGCCGCGGCACGACGCAGATCATCGCGGAGTTGGGGGCTCACACGTTCGGCAAAGACTTCAAACGCCGGCCGATCGTCAAGCTCAAGGATGAGATTGTTGTGGGCTTTCGTAACCCGATGCACGGGACTCACCGGTTGGCAGGCCTGGGTGATGCCAATGGTATAGGTGAATTGGCCGCTCAGCAGCGCTCCACTTACGGCGTCACTGCTGACCGTGTCTCCGCACAACTGGAAGGTCTCACCAACACTCCCGTCCTCAGACGC
>JAPOYX010000208.1:1896-2512 GCA_026706345.1 Gemmatimonadota bacterium
ACCCGCGCCGCCCCCCGCCACGCTAAGCTCGACCCCGTCCTCAGACGCCCCGCCGCCAACAAAAGGCACGTCCGAGAGCCCGCCTTCGGCGATGCCGTCAAAGAACGCATGCGAATCAAAATTATACGTATCGGGGAAGACGAGGGCGAGATTTTCGGGACCGAGGTGAGGCGTGACGTTGGACACGACCTCCTGGCCAACCGTCCGAGCCCGGCCGCGCAGTTGGGGAACAAAGAAACGATGGGCGGACAACGTGTCCGACCGCACGGCCAAGACCGCAACACCCGGCGCGCGTTCCACTTCTCCAGCCGTGGTCAGCACGCCACCGGCACTACAGCCGACAACCTGACTGGCCTGCGTTTCAGCGCGGACCGTACGCAGGACGCGCCCGTACCCGGCCCCGTGATGCGCGGTGGCAAAGACCAGGGCAAAGTCAGCGCGGTCGCCCCCGGCCTGACTCAAGGCCGCCTGGGCCGCTTCCCGCGTGGCCTGTTCGGTATCCTGTTGTTTTGAGAGACCAACTCCAGCAACGAGCATGTCTACTCCTCACAACCGGCCTAGTCCGGTTTCTTGAGGCCGAGCCGTTCGTAATATTTCTCCGGGACTTTGTCCGGGT
>JAPOYX010000209.1 GCA_026706345.1 Gemmatimonadota bacterium
GGAGCCTGGTCCTGTGTGTCGACAACGGCCACCGGGCCCCCTGTCCCGAGGAAGAGCAATCGGGTTGCCTGGTTTTCTCAGACCCCAGGTCCACCGCCTCCATGTACCTTGACCGTTTCAACCGTCGGCAACATCGGGACGTTTCGTTCGATGGCGCGAAATACTTTCTCCAGAACGGCGACCTGCTGATCTTTCCCTCTTTCGTAAAACACCATGTGACGCCCTACCGGGGCGATGACCGGCGGATCACCGTGGCGGCCAATTTCTGGGCGGACCTGGAGTATGGCTGAACGGTCTGAAGAGGCGCTGTCCTGGAGCAATTTCTGGCAGGCGGAACTCAGCAGGGCTTTTGCCGCGGACGAAGCGCAGGAACGGGCGCTGCAGAAACACTGGACGGCTGCGTGCAGTAGCTGGAACACAAAGGACCGGGTTCTGGACATCGGCTGCGGCAACGGCGCGCTGGCCCTGTCCCTAGCCGCTGACGCTAGGGAATCCGGCAGGACGTTCAGCTACACCGGGCTGGATCAGGCGGACATCAGCCCGCCTTCGCATTCGGATTTCGAGCCATTGGACGTGGTTCTTCGCGACAACACCCCGGCCGAAACCGCACGGCTGCCCGATTCAGGCTTCGAGCGGGTGATCAGCCAGTACGGCTTCGAGTACTGCGACCGCAAGGCCGTGAGCGCGAAAATCGCATCCTGGCTGGTTCCCGACGGAACGCTGTCGCTACTGGTTCACAGCCAGGATTCCCAGTTGACGGCGGAGGTCAGGTATACCCTCGAACAGTTCCGCATGGCCGAGGAGTCCGCGCTGCTGGTATTGGTCGCCCGGCTGCTGTCGCGGCTTCATCAACTCGGCGGCGCCGAAAAAGGGGACCGGCAGGCCAGGGCGATGCGTGAGCTGATCAACAGCACCTGCCAGGAGTTGACCGACAAGGCCGAGCCCATGCCCAATCCCTATTTCCTACGCAACTTCGTAAGTGTCTGCCTGGGGTTCTTTTCCTCCGATCGATCCCACATTCCGCACGATGTCCGCCTGGAGAACGTCTTCGAGTTTTCGAAGCAGCTCCTTTTTCAAAAAACCCGACTGGAGCAACAGCAGCGCGCCGCTCTCTCCGAAAGCGAAATCGACGAATCGGTGACGTACCTTGAAAGACTGGGACTGAGTTGCGGGCGACGGGAGGCTTTCGTATTCAACGACGAGCATTTCGGTTTCTCGCTGGAGTTCGCCAAGCGCTGACCCCCGGTTACCGAAGTTTCACATCGCGGCTCTGTTGCCCGTCCATCCTGACTCCCCGAGAGGCGGCTTCGCAGCATACCTGGCGCCTCTCATCATGCCGCCTCTCTTGAAATCCCCCCGACCGCCCCAATCTTACTCGTCAACGGCCGGAGCATTCCGGCGAAACAGCAACCGAAACAGGAGCAACGACGACATGAGAATCACTCGTTACGACCCCTACAACGCTCTCGCGTGCTGGCGGCGCGACATGGGCCGCCTGTTCGGCAACGGCCTGCGCGCGGTCAACGAAGACTTTGCGTCCGGCGAGGGCGACTGGACCCCCGCCATCGACATCCGCGAGATCGACAACGGCTACGTGCTCCGGGCCGACCTGCCCGGCGTGCTGCGCGACGACGTGGAGATCACCATGGACAAGAACGTGCTGACCATCCGCGGCAAGCGCGAAGTGGCCGAATCCGCCGACGACGGCAAGGTACTGCGCAGCGAGCGCATCAGCGGCAGCTACTGCCGGCGCCTGACGCTGCCGGCCACGATCGACAGGGACGGCATCTCCGCAAAGTACGAGAACGGCATTCTGGAGGTCACGCTTCCCAAGGGAGCCGAAGCCCAGCCGCGCAAGATCGCCGTCGGCGGCTGAACCGGGCTGCGCTGACAGCAGATATTCACAATCCCACCAAACGTCTCCGGAAAGCCCGACAGGGCGATCCGGAGACCTCTTTTCCAAAACCACCATCAGGTCCCGGCCGACCGGCTACCGCACCAGTCTGCAAACCGCCGGCGCAGGTTGGGAGCACCGCACCAATCGTCGACGAACCCCGGCAGCGTGTAAGCGATTGCTGATACCGGCCGCATTCGCCGCGCGTTACAATCCGGGCATGACAACGCAGCAACCGGCATCGACCATGAGTCAGGAATCCTGGGCCGTCATCGGCACCGGCATTGCGTTGCTCGTGGCGCTCGGTGGCCTGATGTTGACGCTTTCCACATGGCAACGGGCCGACAATCAGTACTTGCGAGCCGAGTTCAACCAGTTGCGAACGGAATTCCAGGGGCTGCGAACGGAAGTCGGGGTCGAGTTGGGCAAACTTCGACAGGGTCAGACAGAGGTACGCGAACGCCTGGCCCGCATAGAGGCAACCATCGGCATCGCCTATCCGGATTCGAACGCCCAGTCCGCTGCCCAGCCCAATTCCAATACCTGACGAACGCCTGATCCTGCAGCAAGCTGCATTGGTGGCCAGGGGCAGAATCGAACTGCCGACACGCGGATTTTCAGTCCGCTGCTCTACCGACTGAGCTACCTGGCCGGGGGCACCCGGCAAGCGGGGTGCGGGGAGGGCGCGTATTAAAGCGACGGGCCATGGCACCGTCAAGCAAGAGTCGGGCAGCCTGGGGCCACGTTGGGCCGGTACAACAGGTACAGCCGGAGGCGCGGTCCGGACAACCGATGCGGGCCGCCGCTCGTTCGAGCCGGTTCGGCTGCAATTTGGCGGTTGCGCACAACCCGAGTGTAAACTCGGGAACGATCTCGACAGGAAGGGGGCGGTACCATGCGCATCACCGATGTGACGGTCACACTCTGGCGCTGGGAGGACATTCCGCCGACCCGTTATACCCGCGCTGTGGCAAGTTCCGTCAGCCGCACCGCCCAGATGGGCCTGGTGCGCATCGACACCGACGAGGATATCGCCGGTTTCGCGTTCATCGGCTCCTCCTATGCGCCGGCGGACCGCGATGCCTCTTTCGTGGTGGAACGCCTGAAGCCGATGTTGACGGGGGAAGACCCCCTGGCAAGGGAACGGCTGTGGAACGCGATGATGACCCGTACCGGTGGCCACACGGGCGGACAGATGTTTCGCGCAATCGGCGCCGTCGACGTGGCCCTCTGGGACCTTGCCGGGCGCGCTACCGGTCTGCCGATCCACCGTCTGATGGGCTCCTGCCGCAACAGCGTGCCCGCTTACGCCAGCTCCGCTGTCCTGGATTCGCCGCAGGCGTACGCCGAGGAAGCCCTGGCGCACAGGGATTCCGGCTGGACCGCGTACAAGATCCACCCGCCGGCCGTTCCGGAACTGGATATCGAGATCTGCCGGGCGGTTCGCGAAGCCGTGGGCAGCGACTTTCGACTGATGCTCGATTCCACCTGGTCCTACGACTATCCCCAGGCGCTGCGTGTCGGGCGCGCGATCCAGGACCTCGACTTCTACTGGTACGAGGACCCGCTGGCCGACGATGACCTCTACGGTTACGTCAAGCTCAAGCAGGTTCTCCAGATTCCGATCATGGCTACAGAGCTGCCTACCGCCGGTCCGACCTCTTATGCGCCCTGGATCATGAACCGGGCGACGGACTACCTGCGCGGGGATGTGGCGATCAAGGGCGGGCTGACCGGATGCCTGAAGACCGCGCACCTCGCCGAGGCCTTCCGCATGAACTACGAGATCCATCACGGCGGCAACTCGCTGAACAACGTGGCCAACCTGCACCTGACCATGGCCATTTCGAACTGCGAGTACTTCGAGGTGCTGCTGCCGCCACGGGCTCAGAAGCACGGCCTCGTGCGCGACATCGAAGTCGACGGCGACGGCATGGTCCACGTTCTCGACGGGCCCGGGCTGGGCGCCGAGATCGATTTCGAGATGATTGCGGCCAGGCAGACCGCCGTTCTGCGCTGACGCCGACCGCAAACCGTCGCATCGGCCCGACAATTCCGGAACCGCAGGACGGGCTCTCCGATCGACCGCCCGGCCAAACTGCCTTTACCGCGTTCGGCCGCAATAGCGTTCCAAATATTGGGAACGCCTGATCTGACCGCTCCGGACTCCCAAACCGGCCTATAGCCCCTGCGGACCGCAATCGTTGGCGAGATAGTTTTCCAGCGACTCAAACATCGCCAGATGATGTTGAGGCCACCAGGGGAGGCTGTGCCAAAGATCGACGATCTCAAGGTATTCCACGTCCTTGCCGGCTCTTTCCATCGCCCTGACGAACTTGCGCGATTGTTCGACGGATACGCGCTGGTCGCGGTCGCCGTGGAAGACGAATATGGGGATTTCCGAGTCCCTGACATGATCGAGGGGCGACATGCCGCCGATGGTGGGGTTCTGGAACTGGCGCTGAAACCGGTTGGTGAACGTGATCTTGTCGAAGCTGCGCAACTCCGCGAGCCCTGCACCGGAGATGGCGCACTGGAACGGGGAATTCTTGCGCACACTGGCCGCCATGGCCGCGAACCCGCCGTAGGAATAACCGAATATGGCGATCCGGCCAGCGTCCGCAATGCCCTGTTCCGCCAGCCAGTATGCGCCGTCGTCCTTGTCGTCCTGCATCTTCTGGCCCCACTCGTTATCCCCTGCCCGCCAGAGGGTCTGGCCGAAGCCTTCCGAACCGCGGTATTGCGGCTGCAGCACCACGTACCCGCGATTGGCGAGGAATTGCGCCCACCGGTCCCAGCCGAGATAGTCGCGTGCCCAGGGGCCGCCATGGGGCAGCACAACCGCGGGATAGGGTTTCTCTCCGGATTGGGGGACCGTCAGGAATGCCGGTATTTCCAGACCGTCTCGCGCCTTGTAGGTGACGAACTCCATGTCGGCCATCTTGCCCGGTTCGAGCAACGGAAAGCTGCGGCCGAGCGGGACCAGATTCTTGCCGTTGATCAGCAGGTAGTAGGCGCCCGCCTCCCGGGGGCCCGAGGATCGCACCACGATGACCGTCAGGTCATCCGACATGGAAACCCAACTGTGTTCCAGGCCTGCCGGCAGCGCTTCCTGCAAGCGCCTTTGCATCGATAGGCGCTTGGGTTCCGTGTACAGCCTTTCCCACACGAGCTTCCTGCCGCCGGTGGCCTACGACTCGATGCGCGAACGCCAGCAG
>JAPOYX010000210.1 GCA_026706345.1 Gemmatimonadota bacterium
TCGTTGAGCGCCGTCGTTTCCACCTCTTCGGTCGCGTAGAGTTTCTTGAGATGCTCTGTCCGAATCATGGTCTGCTCCTGTGATTTGTCGATTATTTCAACACCAGTTGTTCCATGTCGCCGAAGTTGTCGTACATGGAGGTTATGACCTGCTCGCCCTCCTCGAGTCCTTCCAGCACCTCGAAGAACTGGCTGTTCTGCCGTCCGAGCCGTATCGGGCGCCGCGCGGCGGTCTCGCCGGCGGGATCGAGCACGTAGATCCAACGTCCGCCCGTCTTCTGGTAGAACCCGCCCCGGGGCACCTGCAGCGCGTCCGCCAGTTCGCCCAGCGCGATGCGCACCTGCAGCGTCTGTCCCCGGCGCAGCCCCTGGGGCATCCCTTCGGGGAACTCCATGTCCGCCTCGAACTGCCCCTCGATCACCTCGGGATACACCCGCCTTATCACCAGGTCGTAGGTCTCGCCCGCGAAATCGAAGGAACCGGCCTGTCCGGACCGGATGCGGGCGATGTAATGCTCGTCGATGGCCGCCCTGACCTTGAACTCGTCCTCCACGTCGATCTGGCCCAGCCGGTCGCCGCCGGGCTTGGATTCGCCCACCTCGGCGATGAGCGAGGACAGGAGTCCCGTGATCGGCGCGCGGATCGTCAGGTTCTCCTCGTTCTGCTTGATGACTTCCAGGTTCAGCCGCAGCCGGTCGATGGATTCTTCCAGCTGCCGGATCTGGATCGTCTGGAAAAGCGAATCCTGGCGCAGCGTTTCGACGGTAACGTCCCGCTTGCGCGTCAAGTATTCGAGGTTGTCCTTCGCATCGTCGTAATCCATGCGCGAGGTCAGGTCCGCCTTGAACATCTCGTCCTGCCGCTCGTACTCCCTTTCGGCCTGGCGCAGCTGGTATTCCAGTTCCACCAGCGAGGCGCGCATGCTCAGGCGCCGCTGCTCCATGGTAACCCGCGTCTCCCTGAGCCGGTTCACCTCGCGGAAGAGCTCGGCTTCGCGCTGCATGACGTTGAGCTGCAGGTTGGCGTTGGACAGCCGCAGGATCGGCGTGCCTTCCTCGACGTGCGTGCCCTGCTCGACGTAGACCTCCTCCACGCGCCCGCCTTCGACGGCGTCCAGGTAGATCGTCCTGAGGGGCATCACCGCGCCCTGTTCGACGATATACTCGAGGAAGGGACCGTAGGTGACCGGCGCCGTGGTCAGCTTGCCGGCCTCCACGTTCAGCGAGGACGGGTTGACGCTGAGCAGCGCGTAGGCGCCGAAGGCGATCACCGCTGCCGCCAGGCCGCCGAGGGCGATCCGGCGCGGCGTGAAGCGCTTTTTCTCGATCTGGCGGTCCATGGTGCCGTGCTGTTCACGCTGTCGCTCTTCCGCGAACATGCCCACCAGACCCTTGGGATCTTTGTCGCCGTTACGTGAGTCGGTCATAAATACCTCCTCATGCGTTCTACTTCTTTCGCGCCGTCAGGCCAAAGTCGTCGCCATGACCCAGAAGGGCTTGTCCCCCACGGTATAATCCCGGAGCGGATGCAGGCTGCCGTCGGACTGGTCCACGCGATACGCCGTCATCACGCCCGCCGCCTCGCCGGCGCAGTAGAGATACCGCCCGTCCGGGTCGATGTTGAAGGACCGCGGACTGGCCGGAACGGGCACATGCCCGAAGGCGGTCAGCGCACCGTCCTCCGCCACGTTGAAACCCACGATGCTGTCGTGCCCCCGGTTGGAAGCATAGGCCCATTTCCCGTTGCGATGCACCTCGACGTGCGCGGTGGCTCCACCTTCCTCGTAGCCGTCGGGCAGCGTGGAGACGTTCTGAAAGATCGTAAGCGTTCCGCGTTCGGCATCGAAGCGGTGCGCCGTGACCGTATTGTCCTGCTCGTTGACGATGTAGGCCACGTCGCCTTCCGGCCGGAAGCAGATATGCCGCGGGCCCGTTTCGTCGTCCGGCGGATCCAGGACCGCGGGATCGTTGGGGGCAAGCAACCCCGTTTCCGCGTCGAACCGGAACTGGCTGGTCTTGTTGGTGGGACAGACGTGGGGGACGATCACGTACCGGTCCTCGACGGTCAGAAGGACCGCATGGGCCTTTTCGCCGGTATCGATGTATTGGACGAGTTCGCCGATCGCGCCGTCTTCCCCCAGGAGGTGCACGGTGATGCCGCCGCCGCCGTAGTAGACGGTGAGCAGGAAGCGGCCCCGCCGGTCCGTAACGAGGTGCGCGGGGATCCCGATCCCGGTGTCCACCTTGTTGATCAGGGTGAGTTCACCGGAGCCGGTGTCCAGCCGAAAGGCCGCCAGCGTCGTGGATTCCACGTGCGCGTCGTACATCAGGTTCCCGGACGGGTGCAGGCACAGCGCCCCCGAAGGGCCGTGGGCGTCGCTGGTCGAACGCAGGGTCAGGGAACCCGTCTCACGGTCCTGATCGTACGCCTTTATCTGTTCATCGCCGGTTAACGAAACGAAAACCACCGGGCGCCCTCCTGAGGAATCAGCCATGCGCTTTCCGTCCTCCTGTATATTGTTAAAGACTACCTTACTGGGTAAGACTTCAAAATATACTCCGAGGTTGCGTCCTCAAAGTGTATTTTGAAGTTTACATTCGTCGTACCGGTCAAAAGGAGGAGGCTCGTTCATTGCGGATCATGATCGTCGCCGGTGAAGCGTCGGGAGAGTTGCATGGCGCCGGCGTGGTGGCCGCGCTCAAGGCGCGGCGGCCGGAAATCGACATACTCGGGATCGGCGGAGACCGCATGGAGCAGGCCGGTTGCGAGTTGGTCTACCATATCGCACGGTTTTCGGTCATGGGGCTCACCGAGGTCGTCCGGCACCTGCCCTTCGTCCGGAGGGCATTGTGCTGCCTGGACGGTCTCCTCGAATCCCGGCGCCCCGACGTGCTGATCCTCATAGACTACCCGGACTTCAACCTCCGGCTGGCCCGCAAGGCGCGGAGTCGCGGCATACCGGTCCTGTACTACATCAGTCCCCAGGTATGGGCCTGGCGGGCGCGGCGCATACGCACCATCGTCAAGCTGGTCGACTGCATGGCCGTGGCCTTCCCCTTCGAAGTGGCGTTGTACGAAAAAGCAGGGGGGAAAGTGGTCTTCGTCGGACACCCTCTCCTGGAAGTGCTGGAAAGCCGCCAGACGAAGGCGGCGTTCTGCGCGGGCGCCGGCCTGGACCCGGACCGCCCGATCATCGGGCTGCTGCCGGGCAGCCGGACTATGGAAGTGGAGCGCATGCTGCCGGCGATGGTCGGCACCCTGCGGACGGTGCAGCGGGACCTGTCCGGGGTACAGGGCGTCATCGGCCTCGCGCCCACCGTCTCACGGTCCGACCTGGCGGCGTGTCTTGCGGGGAACGCGTGCCTGGAAGAAGACGCACGGGGTATGTCCGTGGTGGAAGATAGCACCTACGAGGTGATGAACCACGCGGATCTGTTGCTGGTGACCTCGGGAACGGCGACCCTGGAGTCGGCGTGTTTCGGTACCCCCTTGCTGGTCCTCTACCGCATGTCCCGCCTGTCTTGGTGGATTGCCCGGCGCCTGGTCAACATACCGGATATCGGCCTGGTGAACGTGGTGGCCGGCCGCCGCATCGCGCCGGAGTTTCTCCAGGAAGAAGTCGACCCTGCCGTACTTTCACCGGTGGTCCTCGAGCTGCTCAGGGAACCGGAGAAGCGGCGGTCCATGACCCGCGAACTCCGTGAGGTACGGGACCGGCTGGGTACGCCGGGCGCTTCGTCGCGCGTCGCGGAACTCGCACTGGACATGGCGACCGGGAAGACCGACGAACGATGAGACGGGAAGGACAGCGGATGACGGGCATGGAAGGATCCATGCATTCCCTGGCCGGCATGGCAGGCTTACTGGGCGCCGGATCCATCAACCTCCTGGGGAGGACGCTCTCGATCCGCATGATCGGAGAGGAACACCTGAAGCGGGCTCGGGAGAATGGCCGAAAGGTGCTGTACGCCTTCTGGCACGAGGGCCTGCTGGTGGCCACCTACGCCTTTCGCCGGCAAGGGATACGGGTGCTGGTCAGCCAGCACCGGGACGGCGAGTTGATCGCCCGGACCATCGAGCAAATGGGATATGGAACCATACGGGGATCTTCCACCCGCGGGGGAACGCGCGCCCTGTTCCGCATGGCGGCGGCCGGTGCGGCCGGGGACGACCTGGGGGTGACCGTGGACGGTCCCCGGGGTCCCCGCCTCCAGGTTAAGCCGGGAACGCTGTTCATAGCCGGCAGATCCGGTCTGCCCATTGTGCCTTTTGCGGTTGCTTCCCATAAGCCCTGCGTGCTTTCGAGTTGGGACCGTTTCATGATTCCCCGTCCCTTTTCCACCGCGGTGCTTGCCTTCGGAGAACCGTTGACGGTACCCGGCGATGCGCCGGTCGAACGCCTCGAACCGTACCGGCTAGAACTTCAGCAGCGTCTGCTGGAAGCGCGGGAAACCGCCGGGCGGAGCCTGAAGAAAACATGATCTCTATCTATACGCTGCTGTTCACCGTGCTGACCGTGCTGCTTTCGCCGGTCCTGGCTATCCTGTCCGTCGCGAACCGCCGGGGGATGCGCCAGCGACTCGCCCAGCGGCCTCTCGTCCACGACAGCGAGAAGCGTCCGATAGTCTGGTTCCATTGCGCCTCCGTGGGCGAGGCCACCGGCCTGGCGGCCGTGGTCGGGGGATTCGTGGAACACCATCCCGGATTCGCGGTGCTGGTCACCACCATGACGGAAACCGGCCTGGCCTATGCCCGGAAACACGTACCACAGGCCCACGCGTTCGGCCTGGCGCCCCTCGACGCGCCGTTCATCGTCCGCCGCGTGTTCAACCGGATACGCCCCCGCGCGCTGATTCTGCTGGAGGGAGAACTATGGCCGTCTATGCTTCAGGCGGCGGCGGTCCACGATTGCCCCGTGGCCCTGGTCAACGGCCGCATGTCGGACCGGAGTCTCGCGCGAAACCGTTTCGTGAAACCCTTGTTCAGGGAGATGCTGCGATTGCTGACCGCCGTGGGGGTCCAGCACGCCCTCGATGGTGAACGGTATATCGCCTTCGGCGCGGCGCCGGGCCGGGTGCACGTGACGGGAAACGTCAAGTTCGACCTCGCCGCTGAACAAGGCGGACCGTCGCGGGAGCATTTGCGTCATGAACTCGGGTTGCCCGAATCCGCGCCGGTGATCATGGCGGGTTGCCCACGGCCCGTGGAGGAGGAACGGGCGGTGCTGGCGGCCTTCACCCGGGTGCGCGAACGCCATCCCGGGATAAAACTGATCTGGGCGCCCCGGCATCTTCATCGCATATCGGAGGTAGAGAAGATGCTGCGGGGGGCGGAACTCGCGTACGCCCACCGTTCACGCCCGGACGCGCGGGATTCAGCGCATGCCGACGTGATCATCCTGGACACCATGGGCGAACTTGCGGCCATGTACGCCGCCGCGGATATGGCCTTCGTCGGCGCCACGCTGGTCCCGCTCGGCGGTCACAACCTGCTGGAACCCGCGGCATGCGGCATACCCGTCCTGTTCGGCCCCCATACCGAGAACGTCCGGGGGAGCGCGGCGGCCCTGCTTCGGACCGGGGGCGGCGTGGTCGTTCACGACGGCGACGAATTAGCGCGGGAATGGCTGGAATTGCTGGAAGACCCGGGAAAGAGGGCGCGAATCGGCGCGGCCGCCCGACAGGCTGTGGGCATGCGCTCAAAGGCCGTGGACCGTACCCTGGACCTGCTCGACCGGTGGGTCCTGGATCCAAGACGTCCCGGAGCCGGGCGGTTGGACCGCTTCGAAAGCGCGCCCTTCTTCACCCGATTCCTGGACCCGGACGAACACAGTCCGGCCATACGTTTCGTGCGATATGCGCTCCTGCCCCTGTCCCTGCTGTTCGGCATCCTGGTCCGATTCCGCAACAGGATGTACGACACGGGACTGCTCGACTCCGAACGGCTTCCGGTCCCGGTGATCAGCATCGGGGCGCTGACCGTGGGCGGGGCCGGCAAGACGCCGGTCGTGCGGTACCTGGCGGGCCGCCTCAGGAACGCGGGATACAGGCCCGCCGTGCTGAGCCGGGGTTACGGCAGAAAGACCGGCGCGATGCGGCGTGCAGCGCCCGGCGCCACCTGGCAGGAGGTGGGCGACGAACCGGCTTTTCTCACCGCGATGCTCCCGGATGTGCCGGTGGTCGTCGGACCGAGCCGCACCGCGGCGGGACGCGTGGCCATTGATCAGTACGACGCGAACGTGCTGCTGCTGGACGACGGATTTCAGCACAGGAGGATCGGCCGCACGGTGGACATCGTGGTACATGACGCTTCCGTCCGGTCGAACCACGGGCGCCTGCTCCCCGCCGGCCCCTATCGCGAACCGCTTTCCTCGCTTCAGCGCGCCCACGCGCTCGTGTTGACGAGGACGGATCAGGCTCGTTCCACCAAATTTCACTCAGCACGTTTACAGGCCCGGTTTCCCCACCTGGCCGTTATCGAGACCATCTACGACCCCGCCGGTCTCAGAAGGCTGGCCGACGATACGGTCCTGCCGTTGGATTGGCTGGCCGGCCGCGAGGTGATCGTCCTCTGCGGGATCGCCAACCCGGCTTCCTTCGTGCAAACGGTCACGGACGCCGGGGGCCGCGTGCGCCGGGTCCTGGCGTACCGGGATCACCACCCGTTCACATCACTGAACCTGGACCGGGCGATGGCCCTGGCGCAAGAAACGGGCGTGGAGTGGATCGTTACCACGGAAAAGGACGCCGTCCGGGTCCCGGAGCACGCCATCAGAAACCACCTGGTCGTCCTGGACATCACGCTCCGGTTGACCGCGGGTGAGCACACCCTTGAAAAATTAGTTGAAAGCGCATCAATCTGAACACTCGAGACAAAACCATACAACATTTGTGTTTTGTTACCCAGTAACTCTTAAGGGCATGATCAGACACTGGTGGTCCTCTCCCTCGACTTCTTCTTCTGAAGGCGTGACGATCCCGGCGCTGACGGGTGAATCGAGTTTGAAGACCAAATCGTCGCTTTCGATTCTCTCCACGACGTCGAGCAGGTAGCGGAAATCGTACGTCGTATCAATCGCTTCGCCTTCGTATTCGGCCGGCATCTCCTCCTTGGCCTCTCCGCCGATATCGTGGCTGGACGAACTGAGTTCGATGAATCCCGGCCGGGCCGAATACTGTATCTGCCGGGTAACTGAGTTGGAAAGCACGGACACGCGCCGCACGGCACCTTCAAAAACATCGCGGTTCACCTTGACGATCTTGTCGTTATCGGTGGGGATGTAACGTTCGTAGTCGGGATAGGTCGCTTCGATCAGCCTGGCGTACAACCGGGCGTTCTCCAGGTCGAACAAGACGTGACTGTCCCCGATCGTTATGCGGGAAGGCGCGTCCGATTCCCCGATGAGCCGCGAGAGGTTGTTCAGGGCCTTCGGGGGCACGATGATTCCTTCGGTGACCGTATCGTCGACTTCACAGGGCAGGGTCGTCTTGGCCAGCCGGTGGGCGTCCGTGGCGACCATCCGCACCGCGCCTTTTACTATGCTCAGGTACGCGCCCCACAGGCTGGGATGCGTCTCGTCCTTCGACACCGCGTAAACCGTCTTCCGGATCAGCCGCTGCAGGGAAGACGCGGGGATGGTTACAGTCTGTTCCGTCGGCACATCCGGAAGTGCCGGGTACTCCTCCTTGTCAATGCCCACCAGGCGGAACACGCCCCTGTCGCATCGGATGACCACCTTGACGCCGTCCACCTCGATTTCTACAGGCGCATCGGGCAGTTCGCGCACCATCTCCGCGAATTTCCTTCCTGGTACCGTAATCGATCCGGCTTCCGTGACCTGCGAGGGAATCTTCGTCACGATGGATAAATCCAGGTCGGTGGCCCCGATGGTCAGGTGGTCATCCTCCGTTTCCAGCAGCATGTTGGACAGAATGGGCAGGGTGGCCTTCGGGGGCACGACGTTCAGGACGGTCCGTATACCATTCATCAGGATGGAACTGGCCGGTATGGTGATTTTCACGGGATACTCCTTTTGCGGGATAGGCCGGTAACCGTACCGGCTATTATGTTAAAAGGACTCGGTCAGTCACGGTGAGCGTCAATGTGAGGTCGGCAAAGTGCCCACATCGATACAACCTTAAAACTGAACCTGGTCTGCTGGAATCACGTCCGCGAAGTCACTCAGAACATCGTTGTAGTGAGAGATAATCTGTTCCGCATTTAGTAAATCGGAATCAAAGGTGCTGTGCCCATCCTGGATTAACGTTATCGAAAAACCTGCAATACGAGCGTGATGGCATGTCGTACTGATGCAGTTTTCCGTTTGAACACCCATGATAACCAACTTGCCTATGTCATTATCTTTCAGAATCGATTTCAAAGGTGTGTCATGGAACGCATCTGGAGTATGTTTCTGAATAACAATATCTCCCTCCCGGGGGAGAATCTGCTCATGTATAAACCAACCTGGAGAATCCGGTTCATCCGGGTCCCCCGGTGGACCGTTGTGTTGCACGTAGATAATCGGAATACGCATTACCCGCGCTCGAGAAATAACACGATCTAGAGTTGCTAAGAGAGTGGGCGCTTTGTGAACAGCCGTTCCATCTTCGAACATATTTACCTGGGTATCAATAACCAATAAGGCCGACTTCATGGTTATCTCCCTTTGAAAGTTAAGTTGTTAAGCCGATTCGAATTGAACAGGGAAACACCCCAAATCCCTGCAATCGGCTTTTACCACAATATACAAACATTTGTTTAGTATAGTGTCTCTTCGCATCGAAGTCAAGGGGGCGATGCTTTTTATACATGATTAAAGATTGGGTCTCGGGCAGATTCAACGTCAGGAATCGTCAGGTACGGTTTCTCATAAACTCAAACTGATATCACCGGATAGTTTCTACGCTGGACGCTACGAGTTAAATGGGCTATATTATCCAACCTGTTCATTTATTTCCCGACACCCGGCGTTTCTTACCCCTGAAAAACGTTAAATGGCGCACTCGAACTGGATTGCCATCCTCGATTTCGGCGCGCAGTACACGCAGCTTATCGCGCGGCGTATACGGGAAAGCCACGTTTATTGCGAGGTGTTGCCGTACGATACGCCGGCGTCCGAGCTATCGGAACGGAACGTTGCGGGCATCGTCCTCTCGGGCGGTCCGGCCAGCGTGTACGGCGAAGACGCGCCCCATCCGGATCCGGGCATATTCGAAACGGGCAAGCCGATTCTCGGGATTTGCTACGGCCTGCAACTCATGGGGCATTACCACGAGGGCGAAGTCGCACACGCCGGAACCCGGGAATACGGCAACGCGGGGATCCGGACGACGGGCGACGCGGCCCTGTTCCGCGATCTGCCGGAACGGATGACGGTCTGGATGAGTCACGGCGACGAGCTCAAGGCGCCGCCGCCGGATTTCGACGTCATCGCCCGCTCCGATAACGGACACATCGCCGCCGTCGCCCAGCCGGAACGCCGGATCTACGGCGTGCAGTTCCATCCGGAAGTGGTGCACACGGTCCATGGCCGCGAGATCCTGGAGAACTTCGTATTCGCCATATGCGGCTGCGAGGGAAGCTGGACGCCGCGGACCTTCATCGACGAGGCCCTGACCTCCATACGGGAGACCGTGGGGGAGCGCCGCGTGGCCTGCTTCGCCAGCGGCGGCGTGGATTCCTCGGTCGTGGCGGCGCTCATCGGCCGGGCCATCGGGGACCGCCTGACCTGCATCTTCGTGGACACGGGCATGCTCCGGAAGGACGAGGCCAGGCAGGTCGAGGAAACCTACCGCCGGACGATCAACGCCCGGTTCCGGTTCGTGGACGCCTCGGACCGGTTCCTGGACCGGCTGAAAGGCGTGGAGGAACCGGAGCAGAAGCGCAAGATCATCGGGGACGAGTTCATCCGCGTCCTCGAAAGCGAACTGACCTCGCTGCGCGGCGTTCGCATCCTGGCCCAGGGCACCCTCTATCCCGACGTGATCGAAAGCGCCTCCGTGAAGGGGCCGGCCAGTGTCATCAAGACCCATCACAACGTGGGCGGACTGCCGGACGACCTGGAGCTGGAACTGCTGGAACCGGTCCGGAATCTGTTCAAGGACGAGGTGCGCACCGTGGGCCGGGAGCTCGGCCTGCCGGATGAAATCATCGACCGGCATCCCTTCCCGGGACCGGGCCTGGGCATCCGCGTGCTGGGCGAAGTGACCCGGGAACGGGTGGCCATGCTGCAGGACGCGGACAAGATCTTCATCGACGAGTTGCGCAGGGCGGGCCTGTACGACGAGGTCTCCCAGGCGCTGGCCGTGTTGCTTCCGGTCAAGACCGTCGGCGTGATGGGCGACGCGCGCACCTACGAGCGCGTCATCGCCCTCCGGGCCGTGACTACGCTGGACTTCATGACGGCCGACTGGGCGCGCCTGCCAACAGACTTCCTGGCGCATGTGTCGAATCGCATCATCAACGAAGTCAGGGGCGTAAACCGCGTGGTCTACGACCTCAGTTCCAAGCCGCCCGGCACCATCGAATGGGAATGAACCCACATCCGGCACCCGTCCGGAACCCGGCCAGCACCGGCTGGCACCCGAAGGCTCCATAGCACACATAAGCCCGTATGACAGCGGGCTTTTTCGTTCTAAGCCGGCACTTGCCGGCCTTGTCGAGCATTCACAAGTTGCCTTTTTACGGAATACGCAATCTTGGGCTTGACAACGTATTTCGTTTTGCTATATTTAGTTATGTTATAACATAACAATATCGATGGGCGACTATCCGCTTTTCATCCGTATTAGCGGTGGTGATAACCTCGGCATTCCGTTTGTTGAAAAGGTGACTGTTCGATGCGAGTCAGTTGCAACGTGGCGGTCTTTCTCACATGGCTATGTGCCGTCGCGTTCTCGGCGGATATCCACGCGACAACGATGCTGCCGGTCGAGCCTGTCGCCGCCGGACAGTCCAGGAGTGAAAGCCACGCTGACTCCAGGCAGGGAGTTGCGATCTGGGATCAGGCTGCGATCTGGATCTGGGCGATGCAGAATGAGTTCCTCCTGCAACTGACGCAGGAGTTGGAATCGTTGCGTGGCAAGGATGGCGTCGGCTGGGCTTTGGTGCTGACGAGCTTTCTTTACGGTGTCTTGCACGCCGCAGGGCCCGGGCACGGGAAGATCGTGTTGACGACCTATCTGTTGACCCACCGAAGCCGGCTGAATCGCGGTATCGTCATGGGCGCCACAGCTGCGCTCCTCCAGGGCATTACGGCGCTGTTGCTGATTTACATCCCTATTGGTTTGGGTGGTTGGCTGCCGATAGAGACAGATAAGGCATCATTGTGGGCTACGCGAGTCAGTTTCGTTTTGCTTGCGATAGTCGGACTCTACTTGCTGATACGCGCGGCAGGCGCCTTGTCCGAAAGTGTTCGCCGGTTGCGGCGCGAAACCGGCGATGTCCGCCACGACCATGCCGATCACGCGCACGGGGCGGGTCGCGGCTGCCGGCATATGCCCAGTGCAGCCGAGATTGATACGGTCGGCAGCCGGCATGCGGCGGCTGGCGTGGTTTTGGCCATTGGACTGCGTCCTTGCAGCGGAGCCGTGTTTGTGCTGATCCTCGCCATCGCGATGGATTTGATCTGGTATGGCGCGCTGTCCGTGATCGCCATGTCCATAGGTACCGCGATCACCATTGTCGTCCTGGCCATTATTGCGACAGAGGCGCGAGCATGGGCGAGCACGGTGGTCGCTCACCGCTCACCGCTGTGGACACTGGCGGCCGCAGGCCTGGGCGCGCTTGGCGGCACCCTCCTGATACTGCTGGCGCTGTGGGCGCTGAACGCGTCGTTTGCAATGAAACCAGCAATGGGTCTGTAAAGGGCGGGCTTAGCATGGTTTTTCACGCGGATGGTCATGTTGCAACTAGTTGACAAACCTGGATTCTCACCCCTTCGGGCCGGCATCGGAGCGCGTCTCGCGCTTGCTGGTGTCGCCGCCGGTCTGTTGTGGTTTGCGGTCGTCTGGGCCCTGATATGAGTGCGCCAATGGACAGTACAATCTTGCGATTCGATAATCTGACCCTCGGATACGACCGCCACCCTGCGGTCCATCATCTGGATTACGCCATCCGTGCCGGTGCCCTTGTCGCTGTGGTGGGACCGAACGGTGCCGGAAAGTCGACGCTGTTAAAAGGGACCGCCGGCAGCCTCGCGCCGCTCGGCGGCGAGATCAGGTTGACGGGGATTGAAACCCCGGAAATCGCGTACCTCCCACAGCAGTCCGAAATCGATCGAGGTTTTCCGATCTCGGTCTTCGACATGGTGGCCATGGGGTTGTGGCGAAAGACCGGGGCTTTCCGCCGATTCGGACGGGCGGGCTGCCGGAAGATAGGCGAGGCCTTGGATATCGTGGGGCTGGGTGGTTTCGAGCGGCGCCCCATCGGCACCCTCTCCGGCGGACAAATGCAACGTTCCCTGTTCGCCCGCCTGCTCCTCCAGGATGCGCGGCTGATTCTCTTGGACGAGCCGTTCGCGTCCATCGATTCGGCGACCGTGCGTGATCTCAAGGGACTTATTCGTCGCTGGCACGGGGAGCGGCGAACGGTGGTCGCCGTCTTGCACGACCTGGATCAGGTTCGGACGGATTTCCCGGAAACCCTTCTGCTGGCTCGCGAACAGATTGCCGCCGGTCCGACGGAGGACGTTCTTTCTCCAGCGAATCTCGATCTAGCGCGCCGGCTCACCGAGGCCTTTGACGAAGGAGCGGCCGTATGTGGGAGATGAACGCCAGAGCTTCCTGCCTTCCAGCGGAGGACGCGTGATGTACGATGCCGTCATCGCCCCCTTCGTCGAATTCGGCTTCATGCGCCGGGCCCTGGTCGGGTGCCTTGCCCTTTCACTGGGGGCGACCCCCATAGGGGTGTTCCTGACCTTGAGGCGGATGAGCCTGACGGGGGATGCCATGGCCCATGCGATTCTTCCCGGCGCGGCGCTCGGATACCTCGTGGCAGGGCTGTCGCTCGGCGCCATGACGCTCGGCGGAGTGATCGCGGGGGTGACGGTGGCTTTGCTCTCCGGGCTGGTAGCCCGAACCACCGTGGCCCGTGAGGACTCCAGTCTGGCCGCCTTCTATCTGATTTCCCTCGCCGTCGGGGTCGTGATCGTCTCGACGCGCGGAAGCAATGTCGACCTGTTGCATATCCTGTTCGGCACGGTGCTCGCCTTGAACGATGCGGCCATATTCCTGGTCGCGGGAATCGCAACGGTCACCCTGTTCGGGCTCGCATTCATCTACCGACCATTGGTGATGGAGTGTTTCGACCCGGGTTTTCTCCGATCGGTCAGTCCCTTGAGTCCGGTGGCCCATTACAGCTTTCTCGTCCTGGCGGTCCTCAATCTGGTGGGCGGGTTTCATGCCTTGGGGACCCTGATGGCGGTGGGGATCATGATCCTTCCCGCCGCTGCCGCCCGGTTCTGGACGCGCGACATCACGCCCCTGGTGGCCATCGGTGTGCTGGCGGCCTTTCTGGGTGGGTTTGTCGGCCTGTTGTTGTCCTATTACGCCAGTCTGCCTTCCGGCCCCGCCATCATCCTG
>JAPOYX010000211.1 GCA_026706345.1 Gemmatimonadota bacterium
GCCGGATATCGGCCCAAAACCAGACGATCACCGTCGTCAGCTTCGGCGGCGCCTACTCCCGCGCCTGTGAAAAGGGCTACCACGAACGGTTCGAAGCGGAAACGGGCATCAAGATCAACTTCGAGGACTACAACGGCGGGCTGGCGCAGATACGTGCGCAGGTGGACGTGGGAAACGTCTACTGGGACGTAGTTGATTTGAATGTGGCCGAACTCGTCCGGGGTTGCGATGAAGGATTGCTCGTTCCAATCAGCATCGACGATCTGTCTCCGGGCGCTGATGGCACCCCGGCCGCGGATGACTTCGTTGAGGGTACGACCTCGGAATGCGGCGTGACGACCCTTTTCTTTTCGACGGTTATCGCGTACAACGACGAACGCATCGGGGACGTGAAGCCCTCCATGGTCAACGACTTCTTCGACCTGGAAAAGTTCCCGGGCCGCAGGGGCATGCGGCGAATCCCGCGGGTCAATCTCGAATTCGCGCTGATGGCAGACGGTGTGCCGCTGGATAATGTGTACGCCACGCTGGACACCGAGGCGGGGGTCGCCCGGGCCTTCCGCAAGCTGGATACCATCAAGGAACACATCGTATGGTGGGAGACCGGGGCCCAGCCGCCGCAGTTGCTGGCCGACGGCGAGGTCGTGATGACCACGGCTTACAACGGGCGCATCTTCAACGCCCAGGTGCTGGAGGATCAGCCTTTCGTCATCGTCTGGGACGGCCAGGTCCTGGATACGAGCGGGTTCGGCATCGTCGAAGGCACGCGCAACCTCGAAGCCGCGCTCCGGTTTTTCGACTTCGCCGCCACGGCGGAGTCCATGGCCGGCCTCGCCCGGTACATCGCTTATAGTCCAACGAGGCGTTCCGCCATGCCCCTGATCTCGACCCACGCCGAGACGGGCGTGGACATGAGACCGCACATGCCCACGACTCCGGAGAACGCGGCGCGCGCACTGCACAACGACTGGGAATGGTGGAGCGACAACGGCGAAGAGATGAACGAGCGTTTCAGCACGTGGCTGGCGCGGTGAGGAGTTCCATCCATCAGCACGTGGCTGGCACGGTGAATAAACGCTATCGACAGTGAGTAGCGAGGTAAGAGGAACCCCCCATGCCCCTCGCAATGACGCCCCAACAAACCCAAGACTTCGAAGAGCAGGGCTTTATCGTTCTCGAGGAGTTCTTTGATCAGACCGAGACCGATCGGCTGCTCTTGGCGATCGACGAGGTCGGGGACCGGATCCGCGCGGAGAAGGACTTGGGACCCGATGATCCATATGCCGTGCGCAACGCCCTGGCGCATCACGAGGCGTTTCTCGACCTCATCGATCACCCGCGCGTGCTGCCCCTGGTGGTGGATGCGATCGGCTGGAACATCCAGATCCGCACCACGCACCTGGACTACCGACCGCCCTATCCCGAGGACCTGAGGGGACGCATTTCGGGCGTCGGCAAGGGCGAAGACCACGAGGCGGGATACCGCAACGTCGGCTGGCATCCCGACCTGGCGAGCGATGACCTGTTCATGGCGCCCTCCCTCGATGGACGCCTACCGTTCATGGAGGTCAAGGTCTTCTACGTGCTCTACGACATGACCGAATCCGATTGCGGCAATCTGTGGCTGGTGCCGGGCAGTCACCGGCGCAGGCCCGCCGAACTGTTTGGAAGGGAGAACGGGGCCGATCCGGAAGGGGCGGTCGAGCTCAGGCTGCCCATCGGCTCGGCCGTGTTGTGGCGCACGGCGGTGTGGCACTGCGTCGGGCCCAACCTCTCGCGGAAGACGCGCAAGATCATACACGTGGGATACCACTACCGCTGGCTTCGGCCGACCGATTTCGACGTGCAGGATCCCGGGCTCATCGAAAGAAGCTCGCCCGTCCGGCGGCAGTTGCTGGGCGCCCTCGCCCCGAAGGGCGACGCGATGGGACCGGACCCGGATTTCCATCCCGCGTCGCGGTACTGGCTGTCGGAAGACAAGGACGATGTGCCGCTCCGCGAATGGGCCCGGGAAATGGCTGGCGGTTAAGTTCCGGTATCGCGATTCGTTGCTCGCGAATGGGCGATGGCGAGGGAATCGGGATATACCTCGATCGCCGGTTGGAGCGTCTTAAGCGGGTGGCGGAGCAGGCGTGGAGGGATTTACCTTGGCGAAACTCCCGTCAGCGAAACTCCCGGCGGCGAGTCCACCGAGAGTTGCACTTCGCAGGAGATTCCTGACCCAATGGCGCGTCACCGGGATGGTGATCGGCTCGGCAGTTGGTCTGTTTCTGGTAGGCTTTCTGGTCTACCCGGACCGGAGTGCCCTCGTGGCCAAGGGACCTATGAACACGGGCCACGAGGAGTTGGCCTGTCAGGATTGCCACCTGGCTGTCGAAGGCACCGCCGCACAACAGTTCAGCGCGAACGTGCATTACTGGCTCGGACTGCGGGCATCCACGATCGGCTTCGGCTCCCGGGATGTGGACAATGCCGCCTGTCTTGACTGCCACGAGCGCCCGGAAGACCGGCATCCCGTCTCCCGGTTCCTGGAACCTCGCTTCGCCGACCAAAGACAGGCGCTGGCCCCACACGAGTGTGCCAGTTGCCACAACGAACATCGCGGGGTGCGGATTACGCAGGCTACCATCGGATACTGCAGCCACTGCCACCAGGACACCAGCCTGGAGGAGGATCCCATTACCCCCACCCATGAGGCGCTGGTTCGGCAGGCCGGTTGGAACACGTGCTTGCGGTGTCACGATTTCCACGGCAACTACGTCTGGTCCACCCCGGTAAACCTTGAAGAGGCCTTGCCCGAATCACGTGTCTGGGATTACTTCAGTGGTGGACCTTCGCCGTACGGAGAGGTGAAGTACGTGGAGTCCTCCCCAGGCAGAGGAAAGACCGAATAGTGAAAACCGTCGCCGCGATCGTCGCGACAGCCACCGTGATGGTCGTACTCATCGTCGTCAACGCACCGCCTCCCGACGGCGCCGGCAACAAGGATGCCGGCCCGGCGGTGCCCATCCGGACCGTTTTCACCATGCTGGAGGCGGAGAACGACGTAGCGCGCGAGATCTGGGCCAATGATATCGTGAGGATCGGACAGGAACGGGGGCTGCGCTTCGACAAGGACTGGCATGACGAGGGGCTGGACGCCGGGCCCCTGCCGGCCCTGTTTCTGCGCGAGTTGGCCGAGAGCATGCGCCGCACCCGGGTGCCCCTCTATCTCTTCCTGGGCTCGGACCGTCCGATCAACGATGCCAACCTGTTCATCGGTCCACAGACGGATCACTTCGCAGCATTGAAACGAACGGGCCAGCCCCAGTTCTTCACAGACCCGGAGTTAGGCTTCCACACCGCCATGTTCTCGGATGTGGCGATCACCGAGTCGTGTGTGGTATGCCATAACGAAGATCCGGACTCGCCAAAGAAAGACTGGCGCGTGGGCGACATCATGGGGGCGACCACGTGGTCCTACCCGGAGGGAGAGGTCGGCGCGGCGACGGCGCTCATGCTGTTGGGCACGTTGCGCCATGGAATCCGCGAGGCGTATCAACACTACCTGGATAAGGTGGCCACCTTTGCCGACCCGCCGCCAGTGGGTGACCGATGGCCTGCCGACGGCTACTATCTGCCATCCGTAGACACTTTCCTTTCCCGGGTGGAGCAACGGGCCTCGGCAAACTCGGTGTCCCTTCTGCTGAAGGCACAAGGCCTGGACAGGCCAGCGGAAACCGGCCAAGGCCTGGACAGGCCAACGGAAACCGGCCATTGAGAAAAACAGGAGGCACCGTTGCGTGTTGCCAGCCGCAATGGCACGGCCAATAGGATGTCGTCGACTGAACGGCCCCGACGCGAACGGCCCCGACGCGAACGGCCCCGACGCGAACGGTCCCGGCACGTCTGGCTCTTGCCAGCTTCGGTCTGGCGGTGGCGGGCGGCGGGAGTGGCTGGTGTATTCCTGTACCTGGCACAGGATGCCCTGGACCTCCGTTGGAAATGGCTTGCGCAACTTCAGACTATCGATGAATTCAAGTACGTCACCGGTCTGTGCCTGCTGTCCTACGTGGGATGGCAGTGGTGGCTCTTTTACGCCCGCCTTAAGCGCCGGAATCTTCGATCGCTGCTTTCATGGCACCAGCGGACGGGCGCAGCGGCCCCGCTCTTCTTCTACATACACAGCGTGGAGACCGGCTTCGGCTACCTGGCCGTGCTCAGCTGGATCTTCCTGGGGAATCTGCTCGTTGGCGTAGCCAGTCCGCTGGGTATCAGGATCAACAATCGTTACTACACGGCTTCATGGGGTACGCTTCACGTGACTCTGGCTGCGGTGACGACCATCCTGGCTTTGTTTCATGCGTATATCGCCGTTTATTACAAGTAGCATCGGGCCAGATGATCGAATGGCGGTTTTCCGGTAGCGCGCCAGTACACGCCCTTGACCTTCCCAAACCACCTGCGCTAATACACGCCCTTAACCTTCCCATACCATCCGCGCAACGGGTCGCCCAGCTCCTCCATGCAGCGTTCCATCCGCCCTTTCAGGTCCTCGCACACGGCGTCGTAGGCCGGATCGCCGTACACGTTGTCGAGCTGGCAGGGATCGCGCTGCAGATCGTAAAGCTCGCCGGGATCGGTGGAGTTGAAGGTGAACTGGTGGGTGCGGGTGCGGACCATGCGCTGGTTGGCGACGGTGAAGTGACGATCGAACACGCAGTAGACTTCCTCGCGGCCGTTCGAGAACGGGCGTCCCTCGATGGCCGGCAGGAAGGACTGGCCGTCGAGATTGGCGGGCACTTCGAGACCCGCGGCGTCGAGGGACGACTGCATGATCTCGTGGAGGTAGACGAACTCGTCGCAGGCCGTGCCGGGCGCCTCGCATTCGGGATGGGCGATGACGAGAGGAATGCGGTAGATCTCGTCGTACATGAACTCGCCCTTCTCGATCAGCTTGTGCGCGCCGAGGCAGTCTCCATGATCGGACGTATATACGATGATGGTGTCGTCAAGCACGCCCAGTTTCTCCAGGTGCGCCACGACGCGTCCCACCATGTCATCGATGAGCGTGCAGTGCCCGAAGTAGCGCGCCGCGATTTCCTGGAATCCCTCCCAGCCGTAATCGCCCAGCCCCCACATGTGTTCGATCAGTTGCTGGCGGTAGGGCTTTTTCTCGAAAGTCTCGGCGTACCCCGGGTGTTCGGGGATGGCCTTCGGATCGTACATGGAAAAGTACGGCTCGGGGACCAGCGAGGGGCTGTGCGGCCCCCAGAAATTGGCCCACAGGTAGAAGGGCTCCTCGCCGGCGGCCACCTCGTCGAGCACGCGAAGGGATTCTTCCGCGACATAATACTCGATGCACGACTCGACCGGCCCCTCGTGCAGGGCGAACATCTCCTGCCGCTGGTTCGCGGGATTGGTGCCGACGTAGCGGTGCGAAACCGTGGGCGGCGGGTCGAAGCCGTGTTCTTTGAGATAATCGGCGTAATGATTGTGGCTGCTTAGACTGCCGCCGAACTGCAGGCCGGGCAGCAGATTCCCCCCAGGAAAGCCGTAGCCCATGAAGTCCTTGCCGGTGAACCCGTAACCCGTCGGACCGGTCTCCTGGTCCACGTGCCACTTGCCGGCGTACCCGCAGCGGTAACCTGCATCCAACAGATAGTGGTTTATGCCGCGCACGCCCTCGCGCAGGCAGAGGCCGTTGGCCGTGACCCCGTGATTGTGCGGATAGAGGCCCGTGTAGAAGGAGGCGCGGGCCGGCGAGCAGATCGCCGTCGGCGTGAACGCCGAGTCGAAGCGCACGCCCCGCGCGGCCAAGGCGTCGATGTGCGGTGTCCGGCACACCTCGTTCAGCCCGTAGCAACTCACCGTGTCAAGCCGCTGCTGGTCGGACATCAGGACGACGATATTGGGTCGTTTGGGCAATGGGTGCTCCTCTCTGCGGCGGCGGTTGTACTACACAGCATTCAGTGTTCCTGTTGATGCAGTTCAAGCAATGAACTTAAACCTGTTGTCACGGTCAAGGACACTCCCTCATATTGGGTACCATCATGAACGATACTGCTGACTCTTCCCCATCTGCCGGATCTTCGGAGCAGTCCTGCTCCGCCGTCGCTGCATACCTGGCGGATCATTACGGCCTGGCTCCACCCGTCGATATTCGCGAACTGGAGCCCGGGGCCAACCGGAACTTTCTCGTTACCTCGCAGGGACAGCGGTACGTCTACCGGATCTATACGGACCACGACTTCTACGTCCGCAATCCCGAGGCCTACCGGTACGAACTTGACTTGCTGGCATACTTGAAAGAACACAAACTGGCGGTACCTGAACCGGTGGAAAGGCTGGATGGACAGCGGCTGAGTATATTTGATGCTGAATCCGGCCCTCAAGCCGGCCGTCAAACCGGCCCTCCCGGGCCCTGGCGTGACGGGGCCTGCAGCGCACTGTTCCACTTCTTCGAAGGCGAAGAGCACGTCACCTGGTATCCCGAAGTGAAGGAACCTGTCGTGATCTCTTTCGGAGCCGCGGTAGCTGAGATTCACCAGCGGGCGGACCGGTTTCCAAGACCTTACTGTCGTCACCACTTTGATCTGCAATACCTGCTGGACGGCCCGCTGCAGACGCTGGAGTCCATCCTCAAGGAGCGGCGCGGCGAGAACCTGTCTTTCTTCAAGGATTACGCCGATCACATGCGCCGGCAGATCAATGGACTGGGCAAGGGTAAGGACATCTACGGTCTCATCCACGCCGATCTGCACGTGGGCAACATCCTGTATCATCCCAAGAACGGATACTGCATCCTGGATTTTGACCAGTGTGCGTTCGGCTGGCGGGCGTATGACGTGGCGACCTTCAAGTACAACATCATCGAGACGGTACCCGACCATTTGACGGACGAAATCTGGCGTTGCTTCTTGGAAGGGTATAACCAGGTACGTCCATTGACTCAGCAGGAATTGGACTGTCTGCCGGTTTTCGCGAATGCATGGACGCTGTGGGATATCGGCGAGACGCTGGTTTTGGCTACGCAGTGGGGCGGCCACAGGCCGGACCTGGTCGAGGGAGATCTGACCCAGGATGAGTATCTGGACTGGGCGGTGGAGACGTTGCGGGGGATGTTGTAAGTGTTCTTTTTACCGGCTGAATCCCGATCGAGCCAATATGATGAACACCAAGAAACGGGGCCCAACCATGACGTTTGACTACTTCGCTTACGGTTCGAATATGCTGACCAAACGGCTGACGCAACGCGGTCTGAGTCCTACTGAACCCAGGCGCGCATACGCCAATGACAGGATCATTGAATTCAGCAAACCAAGCATAGATAAATCTGGTAAAGCTACACTTCGAATGCAGCCTGGTAAACGAACTCAAGGTGTACTGTTCAGAATTCCCAAAACAGAAATTTGTAAACTTGACCGAATCGAAGGGGCCGGAAAAGGATACACTCGTTGTGACCAATTTCCAGTCCATCTAACCGAAAACGGCGAAATCGTCTACGCGAAGACATATCTTGCTTCATGTACTAAATTCGATCTCAAGCCCTATGACTGGTATCTCGCCCTCGTTATTGCAGGAGCGTGTGAGCACTATCTGGACAACAACCACCTTGAATTGTTGCGGTGCTGGTCGTGCATACCCGATCCAAATAGTCTCCGCAGGGAACGACGCAAGGCAGTAGATGTTTTTAAAAAGATCGGGATTCTCGACTATCAGTGTCTTCTAGGCCCTGCTTAACGCAAGCCAGCTAAGATAATCGGTCTAAGGAGCGAAACTACCGTGCCTCTCATGTTTAATGTTTCAACCCCCTCCTCGCCTCCACCACCCTTTCCACCGCCTGCTCCCTTGTATCCGCCATCGCCGTCAAGTGCCCCATCTTTCGGCCTGGCCTGGCTTCCTGTTTCCCGTACAGGTGAAGCTTGACCTCAGGAATGCTCAAAGCCGCCGTCCAGTCCGGCTCTCCATTCGCCCACAGATCTCCCAGCAAGTTGGCCATGGCCGCGGGACGGGGCTGTTCGGTCGATCCGAGGGGCAGGCCGCACACGGCGCGGACCTGCTGCTCGAACTGGCTGGTGACGCAGGCGTCGAAGGTGAAGTGGCCGGAGTTGTGGACGCGGGGCGCGATCTCGTTGATGATGAGGTCCCGGTCGAGGAAGTACTCGACACAGGCGACCCCGACGACGTCGAGAGCTTCGAAGACCTTCCGCGTGAGATTCACGGCGGTGACGTTTACCGCGCCGGACACGTCGGCCGGGGCGGTCGTGACGTCGAGTATGTGGCGGCTGTGCTTGTTCTCGACGGCACCGTAGTGTGCGAAATCGCCGGCCAACCCCCGCCCGGCTACTACCGACAGTTCCAGCTCGAAATCGATGAATGCTTCCAAGACCGCTTCTTGTCCCGCCATGGATGTCCACGCGCGGTCCACGTCGTCAGCCGTTTCGATCTTCACCTGACCTTTTCCGTCATAGCCGAATCCGGCCGTCTTGAGCACGGCGGGCGTGCCGATTTCCTCGACGGCCGTTGCCAATTCCTCCCTCGACTTGACGTGACGAAACGGCGCGACCGGAAACCCATGATAAAACAAAAAAGTCTTCTCTCTCAGGCGGTTCTGCGTCGTGTGGAGGACGCTTCCTTTGGGGCGAACCGGTGCGATGGGCGATGCGGCGTCGACGCAGGCGGCCGATATGTTCTCAAACTCCAGGGTGATGACGTCCACGTCTGCCGCGAAGCGTTTCACGGCTTCCACGTCGTCGTAGGCGGCCACGACTTCGCGGTCGGCGACGTGACCGGTGGGCGAGTCGGATTCAGGCGAGAGGGTGTGGATGCGGTATCCCATGCGCCGGGCGGCGATGGCGATCATGCGGCCGAGCTGACCGCTGCCGAGGATACCGATGGTCGAGCCGGGGAGAACGGGAGCGTGCGTACCGGTCAAGTCATTGGTTCCGCTCACGTCAGCTCGTCCCCCATGACCTTCCCGGTCTGATCCTCCCGGTACTGCCTCAGTTTCTCCCGCAGGTCCGGCCGCGAGTTGGCCAGGATGGCCACGGCGAGCAGGCCCGCGTTCACGGCGCCGGACTGGCCGATGGCCAGGGTGCCCACGGGGATGCCGCGGGGCATCTGGACGATGGAGAGCAGAGAGTCCATGCCTTTGAGCGCCTTGCTTTCCACGGGCACGCCGAGGACCGGCAGGAGCGTCTGGGCCGCCATCATGCCGGGCAGATGGGCTGCACCGCCTGCGCCCGCGATGATGACTTCGAGTCCCCGTCCCTCGGCCTCGGCCGCATATTCGGCCAGCCAGAGGGGCGTGCGGTGGGCCGAGACGATCCGGCATTCGTGGGGCACGTCGAACTGCTCGAGTACGTCCCGGACGTTCCGCATGGTGTCCCAGTCGGACTTGCTGCCCATGACCACGCCGACGAGGGGATTGGGGGAGGAACTGGTTTCACTCATGAATTCACCTTTATGATGTTGATCTCAGATCGGGCAGAAATCTCGTGCAGGTTTCGTTAAACGTTGGGTCCGATCACCACGTTACTACTTAACCCCGTCCTGCGCCAGAATATGCTCCACCACCTTCGGTCCATGCAAGCGGCTATTTTCGATGAAGATGTCGCTGCTCACGTTGCCGGCGGTGATGACGCCGATGATGTAGATACCGAGCACGTTGGATTCGAAGGTGTCGGGGTCGTGCACCGGGATGGTGTCTTCGGGCTGGACCTCGACGCCCGTGCCGCTCAGAAAGGGCACGTCGGGGCCATGGCCCGTCATGCAGAAGACGAAGTCGTTCGGGATCGCGCGCTCCGATCCCGCCACTTCGAGGACCACCTCGGTCTGCCGGATCTCCTTCACCGTGGAATTCATGATGGCCGTGATCGATCCTTCGGCGATGCGGTTCTCCAGGTCGGGCAGGACCCAGTACTTGATGCCCCGGAACGCCCCGCGGCGATAGGACATGGTGACCCGAGCGCCGGCGCGGTAGAGGGTCAGGGCCGTCTCCACGGCCGAACTCTTGCCGCCCACGACGAGCACGTCCCGGTCGAAGTAGGGGTGGCCCTCCTTGAAGTAGTGGAAGACCTTGGGCAGTTCCTCGCCGGGTACGCCGATCCGGTTGGCGCTGTCGAAGGCGCCGGTGGCCAGGATGACCTTCCGGGTCCGGTAGCGCCGGTTCCCATCCCGCTGCGAGACCGATTCGATCTCGAAGTCGCCGTCCTGGCCCGAGATGCGGGTGACCTCTTCGTAGGTGTTCACCTTGAGTCCCTGGGACTCGACGAATTTCAGGTAGTAGTTCAGCGCCTCTTCCCGGGTGGGCTTGAGCCCCTGGACGATCATGGGCACGTCGCCCAGCGAGATGAGTTCCGGGGTCGAGTAGAAGACCAGGCCCGTGGGGAACTGGTAGATGGTGTGGACGATGCACTGGCGCTCCACGACCACGTAGTTCAGTCCGGCCTGCTTGGCGGCGTAGGCCGCGGCGAGTCCCGCCGGTCCCGCCCCGATGATGACGGCGTCGTACAAGATCCCTCCGATCCTAGTCTTCCAGTTCCATGGCGACGACCTCCCACTCCAGGTAGAGGTCCTCCAACTCCTGCCGGGCGCGTGCGTAGGCGCTGCCGACCCGTTCGACCTGTTCCCGGTCGGAGAAGGTCCCTTCCTCGCCCAGGTCGCCCTCGAGGCGGGCGATCTCTTCTTCCTTCTTCCGAATGGCCGCCTCCAGCGCCTCGGCCATCATCCGCTGCTCCTTGCGTTCCTTCTTCCGTGGATCGTAGGCCGCCCCGGCCGCCCCGGCAGTCGTCCCGGCGCCGGCAGCCGCCCCGGCCTTGCGGCGCGGCTTCTTCTCCTTCGCCCGCGCGGCGGCGAGGCGCTGCTCCTCCTTATAGGCCCGGTATTCCGAGTAGGTGCCTTCCCAATGGCGGACGCCGTCCTGTTCGAAGATCAGCAGCGCGCCGACCATCTGGTCGAGGAAGTACCGGTCGTGGGACGCCACCATGAGCGTGCCGGGGTAGTCGGCCAGGGCCTGCTCAAGGGCCTGCCTGGAGAGGATGTCGAGGTGGTTGGTCGGCTCGTCGAGGACCAGGAAGTTCGGCTCCTCCAGGATCAGCTTGGCCAGCGCGAGGCGTCCCTGCTCCCCTCCGCTCAGCAGGTTTACCTGCTTGAAGACGTCGTCTCCACGGAACAGAAACCGGCCGAGGAGATTGCGGACGGTTCCCTCGTTCATGGCCGGCCTGACCGACCAGAGTTCGTTCAGCACGGACCGCTCTCCCGTCAGGCTGGCCCGTTCCTGGTCGTAGTAGCCGATGTCCACGCCCGTACCCAGGCGGATGCTTCCGGACGAAGGCGTCTCCTGGCCCACGATCATGCGGAGCAGCGTGGTCTTTCCCGCGCCGTTGTACCCGATCAGGCCCACGCGGTCGCCCAGGTGCTGGGTGAAGTGCAGTTCCGAGAACAGCGTCCGCGTGCCGTAGCTCTTGGATAGGTCATCGAGCGCGAGCACGTCCCGGCCGCTGCGCTTCATCGTCCCGAAGTTCAGAGAGGCCGACCGGTGTCTCGTCCGCGGCTTCTCGAGGCGCTCAAGGCGCGCCAGGTGACTCCGCCTTCCCTGGGCCTGCTTGGTCTTGACGCCTTCGATGGTCCGGCGGATGAACTCCTCCCGCTCCTTGATGAAGGCCTGCTGCTGATCGTATTCGCGCTGCCGCGCCTTGAGGCGTTCGGCCTTGACCTCCATGGACCGGGTGTAGTTGCCCGGGAAGTTCTGCAGCCCCAGGTCTTCCAGTTCGGCGATCCGGTTCACGGTCCGGTCAAGGAAGTAGCGGTCGTGGGAAACGAGCAGGATGGCCGCCGGGTGGTCGGTGATGTACTCCTCCAGCCACTCCGCCGCGGCCACGTCCAGGTGGCTTTCCGGCTCGTCCAGCAGCAGCAGGTCCGCGTCCCCCAGAAGCAGCTTGCCCAGACGAAGGCGCGTCTTCTGCCCGCCGCTGAGCACGTTGACCGGCAGGGGCAAGTCTTCCTCCCTGAAACCCAGGCCGTGGAGCACGGTCTTTGCCCAGTGCGGGAAGGTGTAGCCGCCGGCCCGTTCGAACTCTTCCGTCAGCCGGCCGTACTGCCCGAGCCGGCGCTCGGTCTCCTCCGCGTCGCCCTTCGCTTTCTCCAGCGCCGCTTCGGCCTCGCGCAGCTGCTTTTCCAGTTCGTGAATGCGCTCGAAGCTGCTCAGCGCCTCGTCCAGGACCGAGTTGGTGGCGGTCAGGTGCGCGTCTTGGGTCAGGTAGCCGGTCCGGAGATCCCGCCGGCGGGAGATCTCACCCTCGTCGGGCGACAGGTCGCCGGTGATGAGCTGCAGCATGGTCGTCTTGCCGGTCCCGTTGGAACCGATCAGGCCCACGTGCTGGCCGGGGTCGATGCCCCAGCTGATGCCCTGCAGGACACACTGCGCGCCGTAGTATTTCGTGACTTTATGGAAGGATACGAGCGCCATGGGTCAAGTCGTGTTTGAGGAAGTCGTGTTCTCGCCGAAGGAAACCGGGTAATATCAAAAAACCATGGAAAGCTGACCAGAAGCTTCCATGGTTTCGTCGAGTGGGATACACTCGGTACGGCATTTTGTATGCGTGAGACCCGGTCAGGCACAGGCCTGTCCAGGCACATCCGGGCCGGGTAGGTCTTTGTACGGAGGCTGACTCGCCGGAGCAGCCCCTGAGGCCCCTGAAAGGTGAGCGGGTCCCGGCGGGTCTGATCAGACCGGCCCGTGATTCAGACGGCGGCTTCCTGGGCGGTGACTTCTCCGTCCGCGTACCATTCCACGAAGTTGTAGACACCCTTGCGGATGATCCCGCGCGGATTCCCGTGTATGTCCACCCGGTCGCTGCGCACCGTGACGATCTTGGAGCGGGTATCGATCTCTTCGTCCGGCACGATGACCCGGGCCACGAAGAACTTGCCGTCCTGCTCGCAGACGCCGAATTCCATGTTCTTGCTGTTCAGATCCTGAACGCAGAACTCGATGGCTTCACGCTTTTCGAATTCGCCTGTTACCTGAATGTATTCGCCCTCGGTGGGTCCCAGTAGCTGCATACGATCGCTCTCTTCCTGCCGCGTGCCCATGGTTACCGATGAAATCCAGGTCGCTTACTGAGTGCGCACGCCTCGACTCAGCGACCCCGGAATGCCGCGGGACGTTTCTCGAGAAACGCCGCGATGCCTTCCGCCTTGTCCTCTGAAGAGCTCACCGCTCCGAATTCTCGGGCTTCAAGCGCCAGGGCATCGTCCAGCCCCTGGTCCAGCCCTTCGTTGACGCAGGTCTTGATGGAAGCCAGCGCCACGCCGCCCTTGGCGGCCATGCGCCCGGCCAGTTCCCCGACCGTATCCATCAACTTCTCCGGCGCCGTAACGCGATTGACGAGCCCGAGGCGATGGGCCTCGGCGGCATCGAACATATCGCCCGTCATCATCAACTCGAGGGCCCGTCCCCGGCCGATGAGTCGCGGCAACCGCTGCGTGCCGCCCCATCCAGGTACCAGCCCGAGGTTGATTTCCGGCTGGCCGAACCGGGCTTTCTCCGAGGCGTAACGCAGATCGCACGCCATGGCCAGTTCGCATCCGCCTCCGAGCGCCACCCCGTTCACGGCGGCAATGACCGGCAGCCTGAAACCTTCGATCCGCCGGAAGAGGCGATGCCAGCGATGGGTCATTTCCTCGGCGTCCGAACCCGACAGCCGCTGCAGTTCACGGATGTCGGCTCCGGCGGCAAAGGCCCGGTCGCCGCTACCCGTGAGCACGATCACGGAAGCGTCCGGGTCGCCGTCTATCTGGTCGAGCGCATCACCGAGCTCACGTCCGACCTGGGCGCTGAGCACGTTCAGGGGAGGATGGTCGATCGTGATCGTGACCACACCGCCGTCCTGCTCGATGAGTATCTGCTCAAACGACATGCAAGCGCCTTGTCGACGTGCCTGGAAACAACCCATACAACCGGGACGATTCCCATGGAAAGCGGCCCGGTTTTCGCGGAAAGCGCGAACAGTTTAAGATAATGTATTTACGTCACTTCGTCAATAGGAAAGTGAAAAATCGTAACACGTTTGTCACATAACTGCGAGGGGACTTCGGAGGAGGTTTCGCGGGCGGCGGCGGACCGAAATCGTGATAAACTGAACACTATTCCCGGTCCCGGGCGTCGACCGTCCACTGCTCCCGGCAGCGGCCGTCGCCATCGATTACGTACACCTGGCGATGCAGTGCGGAGCAGGGGCAAACGTGGGTGGGGAAGACGTAGATGGGATCGCCGACCGCCAGGCCGGTACTGTCCGGGCAGTCCATGATCCAGTGTTCCTCGTTGTGCAGCCCGGGTTCGGCGCCGGGGAGGTTCCAGGGGATGCCGCGCTGACCGGCCGGGTCCGAGGCGATGGACTTGTTGCCGAGGTCGAGGGTCACCCGCGTAGCGGCGGGGACGCTGATGATGCGGCTGAGGAGCAGGGCCGCGGCTTGGAAGGGCAGGTCGGGGAAGCGCCTGCTGTACCCCCAGTCCCAGAACACCGAGGTTCCGGGCGAGGGCTCCACGTCTTCGGCCGGGGCATAGCATGGGAAGGATATGGAACCGCCCATGACGCGCCGCGGCACGGGCAGGCCCCGGGACTCCAGCTGGGCCTGGAAGGCCCGCACCTGGTCCAGCGCGGCGCCACACGCCTGTCTGCGTTCGTCCAGATCTTCCTGGTGGTTGTGGCCGTCGTAGCCGTGGAGGCCTCCAGGCGTAATGCCGGGCAGGCGCTCCAAGAGCGCGTAGAGTTCCAGGGCCTCCGGACCGGCCGCGATCCCGGTGCGGTGCTGGCCCACGTCGAAGTCCAGCAGGACGTCTATGGTCACGTCCGCGCCGGTGGCTGCCGCCGATAACGCCTCGGCCGCGCCCCGGTCATCCACCATGCTGCGGAAGGTCGTCCCGGGAAAACGGCCGGCGAGGTCGACAAGCCGCACGATGTTGGGCCCGATCATCTGATAGGCGATGAAGACGTCCTCCACGCCCATCTCCGCCAGCATCCGCGCCTCGTAGATCGTGGCGCACTTGAACTTGTCGATCCCGACCGCGCGCTGCATCTCGATGACGGTCCGCATCTTGTGGGTCTTGATGTGGGGGCGAAGGCGTTCCGGTCCGCCGGCGATCGCCAGGGTCCGGTCGATGTTCTCCCTGAGCCGCTCGCGGTAGACCAGCATGGATGGGCTGGGAATCTCGTCGACGTTGGCTACGAGGTATCGGGGATCCATAGATGCTCCTTGCTTCGTGTATTTCCGGGCGCGAACGGCCTCGGCAGCGCGGGACCGGCGCGTCGCTCGCAGCGGTCGCGGATAGCTGATTACTTTCGATTATTGCAGCTTCCCGCGCGCCGCGATATCCCACACGGATTCGACCGTGCCGTCGCGCACGCCGTAGAACCGGTCGTGGAGGTTAATGGTCGTGCAGCAGTGGCTCGGGACGATGTGGAACTTGTCGCCCGGCCGCAATGTGCAGGACGCGCCGGGCAGCTCGATCTTGACGTGTTCCTCGGACTGGCGGAGGATCGCCGCGCCTTCCACGCCGCGGACGGTCTGCAGTCCCATGTCGTTCGTCATGGTCTTCAGGCCCGCGTCGGCGACGGCGAGTTCGTCGCCGGGCCGGCTGACGATGGTGGCGTAGATGGTGAGGGCGCAGTCGAACTCGGGGATGCGTTTCTGGTAGGTGCCGTCCATCAGGATGTAGGACCCCGCCTGCACTTCGTTCACGCCGGGGAACGTCCCGGTGACGTTGTACGTCCCCGTTCCGCCGCCGCTGACCAGGTCCACGGGCAGGCCCCGCTCGCGGATGTAGTCGGCCGTCTGCGTCAACATCGTCATGGACTCCCGGCACCCGGCGTAGCGCTCCTCGTCGTTCGGGTTGCCGATGATGTGGCCCTCGTAGCCCATCACCCCGCGGAAGACGACGCCGGGATGCCGGTCGATGGCCTGGGCGAGTCGCCACGCGGGTTCTCCGGGCGGCACGCCGCAGCGCTCCATGCCCACGTCGACCTCGATGATCATGTTCACCCGGGTGCCGGCGGCCAGCGCCGCGTCGGAGATCGCCCGGACGTTTTCTTCATGGTCCGAGGCGACGATGACGTCCGAATGGCGCGCGAGGGCGACCAGACGGTCTATCTTGACGCGTCCCACGACCTGGTTGGCGACGAGGATGTCGCGAATGCCCGCCGCCGCCATGACCTCGGCCTCGCCCAGCTTGGCGCAGGTGACGCCCCGTGCGCCGGCCTCGATCTGCCGATGGGCCAGGACCGGCGTCTTGTGCGTCTTGGTGTGGGGCCGCAGATAGGCGTCCTTGTCGGCGAAGAACCCGGCCATGCGGGCGATGTTGCCTTCCATCAGGTCCAGGTCGATCACGAGGGCGGGTGTGTCGATGTCTTCGATCGGACTGCCGGGACGGGCCATGGATCATGCTCCTCGGTTTGTGAAACGCGAGCGGACCGAAGTGTAGTCAAAGTATAGCCGTCCGCGCCTGCAGCGTACAGCGTATTCCGCTTAGGAATCCTTACGAGCCCGGAACAGGCCGGCAGTTTCCATCCGCCGCCGTGGCTACCAACCGTCGTCCAACGTCGCGGGTTCCCGCCTACCAGTCCCTGGAATCCGGAACAGCCAGGGAACTGCCGTTTTCGGCAATGGACTGCTGGCTGACGAGGCCGGGCAGGGTCATGTCCATGGCTTCGTGCAGGCCGATGGACGGCTTGCGCCGGCCTTCCGCGGCTTCGATGAATTCGACCAGTTCGTGGTAGTCGCTCCCGCCGTGCCCGGCGCCTTTCGCGGCCGCTGCCCGCATCCAGTCAGGCAGGAACTCTTCCTCCAGCTCGCGCAAATCCATCCACGTGTTTTCGCCCGCGCACCGGGACTTGAGCCAGATGCGGCAGGGCTGTCCCCGGCCCCGGGCCGACTCGTAGCAGCCGTCGGTCCCCTGGAGCTGGTAGTTGGTCAATGCGTGGGGCCGGTCGGAGGTGAGGTCCATCCGGATCTTGGCCAGGCCGCCGCCCGCCATCTTGCAGAGCATGACGCTGGTGTCCTGGGCGTAAGGCTTGCCTTCCGCGTCGAAGTAGTGGTGGCCGCTGCCGTGGCAGGTGACGTAGGCGACCCGGTCGTCGAACCACTGGAGGATGGGTCCCAGGCTGTGCGTCCCGTAGGTAATGCCGTCGATGCCGGACTGCCAGTGGCGGCGCCAGACCTGTTCGGGCGGCAGTCCCCGGGCCGCGAGGCGGTGCTCGTCGTACCCCTTGAGCTCGTGAAGGTATTCGCCCTCGGCGTAGTAGGGCGTGCCGAAATGTCCCGCCTTCACAAGCATCTTCACCAGCACATTCTCCCGGATGTAGGTGTAGTTTTCGCCCATCATGTATACACGGCCGGAAGCCCTGGCCGCCCGGACGATCCCCCGGCACTCCTCGATCGAAACGGCCGCCGGCACCTCGCTGAACACGTGCAGCCCCCGGGCCAGCGCGGCAATGGCCTGCGGCGCGTGGAGGGGCATGGGCGTGGCGATGATCACGCCGTCCAGATCGGACCGCTCCAGCATCTCGCCGTAATCGGTGTACTGTTCCGAAGCGCCCAGCAGTTCCGCGGTGGCGGGCAATGCGTCGGCGTCGATGTCGCACACGGCGTGGACGCGGACCCGGGGCAGGGCGTCGCAGGCGGCGCGGAAACTCATGCCCCGGCCGCACGCCCCGGCGATGCCCAGGTTGAATTGCTCGTTAGGAGCGTTCATGAATGGCCTCTGTCAGGTCACCAGCGTGGCGATCCGCCGCATGCACACCGCCAGGAAAATCTCTTGTGCGCCAGGCAGATCCCGGTGGGCATCGCTGTCGATGAAGTGGTTCATGGTCATGATGATCAGATAAACCGAAAGGGTGTCGTAGGGACTCTGCTCGACAACGGGATGGGCGTCTCGGATCAGGGCCGACAACATGCGGGCCTGTTCCATCATGGTCTCCAGGTCGTTTCGTTCATAGGCCTGGATGAACAGGGCGAAGAGACTTTCAACACCCCGGCGGGTGTCCTCGGGAACGGCCTTCGAATCGGTAAACCGGGAGACGGTCCGCTTGATCATGCCCTCGAGTTCGCCGTAGCGCTCGTTTTCCTCCATGGAGAGCAGTTTGTAGAAGCGGTCGCCGGCCCCCAGCGTCCGGCAGATGTTGTTGAGCAGCTGGAGCCGCACCGCGGGCGAGGTAATCGAACCCAGGCGGTCGAAGGTCGGCTTGATGATGCGGTAGTCCTCCCGGTGGCTCAGGGCCTCTACGAGCGTCGGAAAGATCAGCGGGTCGACGTTGTTGGAGAAATGCCAGAAGAGCAGTTCCTGCACGTCGTCGCCCTCCATCTGTCCCAGTCCGGAAATGGCGCTGATCCGCACCCTGGGATCTTCGTCTTCCAGGGCCTCCACGAGGGCGTCCACCGCCCGGGCGTGCTTCAGCCTGCCCAGGGCTTCGGCCGCCTCGCTGCGAATATCGGACGAGGGGCTTTCGAGTTCCCTGATGAGGGTGTCCACCGCCACTTCCGACCCGGTCTCCCCCAGCGCCCGCGCGGCCTGCCGGCGCACCTTGGAACTGGCATCGGACAGGGCCTGGACGAGGTGGTCGATGGCCATGGGGTTGCGGGACCGCCCCAGTCTGTATGCCGCCCGCGCGCGCCGGTCTTCGGCCGTGGCCACGTTGAATACGATATAGTTGAAGGTATAGCTCAGCAGGTTGCCGCGGAACATGTTCGACAGGAGCTGCTGGGACGAGATGGAGCGGGCGTCCCGCACCGGCCGGAGCAGGAACAGCGGCACGAAACGCATGATCCCACTCAGGAAGAACAGGAGATTGATGTCCTGGATGAGAAACCCGCCCACGGTGAAGCGGACGTTGGCAAGCGAGGCCACCAGGATGCCTCCCAGGAGCGGCCCGGTGGCGTAGAGCAGGTTGATCGTCGTGGACCACGAGGCCATGTAGGCGACCCGCTCGTCCTGGTTCTCCTTCGGGAGCAGCGCGTACTGCAGGGGCGTGACGGCCAGGTTGATACCGCCCATGATCAGGCCGGAAAGAAGCATGGCGACGGCGACCATGGCATGGTTGCCGGGCTGGCACAGGCCCCAGAGGAAGGCGTTCAGCGCGCCGGGGATGATGAGGATCTGGAGGACCGGCTTGCTGCCGAAACGGTCGATGATCACGCTCCACGCGCGGTACCCGGCAATGGTGGCGAGCGTGCCCAGGGCGCTCAGCAGGGAGATGGCGGTATAGCCGAATCCCAGGCGGTCGAGCATGAACACGCTGAAGAGCGGACCGGAGAGTCCCAGGGCGAACTGCCAGGAAGAGTAGAACATGACCAGCCGGCGGAAGTTCCCGTCGCGAAAGGGCTGCAGCAAGTGGCGCAGGGGATTTCGGGTCTCGGTCTCGGCGGCGCGCAACGGGTAGGGCGTGCGCCTGAGAAACAGGGGTCCGGCGGCGCCGCAGACGGTCCCCACGACGAATACCACCGCGAAAGCCACGAGTTTCTCATCGTCGGGAAACCAGTCCACGAAGCGGCCCGTCATGACGCCCACCGACGCGCCCACGAGACTGTGGACGATGGTCTGCCGGCTCGTGAACCGGGCGCGGATGTTTTCCGGGACGGTGCCGGCGACCCAGCTCGAGTAGAACGGCGTGTAGATGTATCCCGCGGTCAGCCCGGCCACCAGGAAGATGAGCAGCATCCGTTGGTGCAGCGATTCCACGAAGAGGAAGGGGATCGAGATCATGAGTCCCCGGAACAACGCTTCCAGCACGCCGTTCCAGACGACCCAGCGTTTCTTGTTCTCGATGGTCTTGCTGAAGAGGGATGAAATGATCTGCACCGGGGCGAGAATCGAAGCGATCGCGGAATAGAAGGCGATGTCCGAAGCGTCCGCGCCGAGAGACAGCACGAAGCCCGCGAAGACGGCCGTATTCGTGCCGACCATCGAGCCCCAGGCGCCCCAGAGTCCTCTCACGACGATAAAAGATCGAAGCGATCGGTTGACTTCGCCCCGTGACAGCATGTTGGGTTGCTCCGTTGGCCTTTCCTGGATTCTTTTGAGCCTTCAATACCGGTGCAGAGCGCCGAATGTCGCACCGGCCCGGTATCTCCACGCATGGATCCGTTCAGGCCGATGCCGTAGAGTGGCCGGACAGGCAGTTGCGCGGCCCGCGAAATTCGCCACAGAATAGGAGCGCTGTAGCGGTAAGGTCAAGAATATAAAATAAAAAACGAGAATCGTGGCCGACATTTCCACTAATCCAGATATAATCACTATAGTATCGGATCATTTGAAAGGAGCATGGAAGTGGAATCCCTATCGATCTGGATCCAGCCAGCCTTATTGATGACGGCCTTTATCTTCTTCTGGCGTGAGGCCAAGGGGAGCAGGCGGGAAATAAAGGCCGAAATGCTTGAGATAGAATCCAGAATACTCGACCGGATGGACGAGAAATTCAAAGCGGTGGACAGACGGTTCGACGAAGTAGACAGGCGGTTCGATGCCGTTGACCGGCAGTTTGACCGGCTGGAGGAACGTATGTCTTCTGTCGAGATTCAACAGGGCAGACTGGACGAGAGGATGACGGCCACGGAAGGACGGGTGGACGAAATGGACAGCAAGAAATGAAGTAATGAATTTCCATATCGAGGGGCTAAGCACGGATGTCAACGAGTTGAAGCAGGACAGATCTGCTTCCAGGAAAGGGCGGGCTTCCGTTAGCTGATTCCGTAAGCTGATATGGAGAGTTTTATTGACAGTCGAGCCAAATCGCGTATACTTATTGTGATAAACGCATGCGGCCTCAACCCACAGCCAGCCTGACAGGATCCATGCGACGCACCGCACTCTTCTTCATACTTCCGGTACTGGTGTTTCTGGCAACCCCCGACACGGCCGTTGCGCAAGTTGAAGCTGTCGTGGACGAAGGCCGGGAACAGATCGCCGCGTCCGTCGAGGAGTTGTTGATCGCGCCGTGCTGCTGGCGCGCCCCGCTGAGCCAGCACTACTCGGGTACCGCGGAACGGATGAAAGAGGATCTTCGGGAAATGCTCGCCAACGGGCAGACGCAAGAAGAGATCCTCGATCATTACAAGGCCATGTACGGAGAACGCATCCTTTCCTCTCCGCCCAATGCCGGGTTCAACCGTCTGGCCTATCTTTTCACGCCGCTCATGTTCCTCGTCGGCGGCGGGATCATCTTCATCACGCTGCGCCGGTGGCGGACCGGACGGCTGAGCCGCGACGAAGCAATGGGTGCAGCCGATTCATCGGTAGACGCCCGGCACAGAAACCGTATCGACGCGGAACTGAACGCCTACGACTGAACGACAGCCGCTTCCCACCAGCGGTAACACGCCAACGGCATCTCACCGGCAACTAATCCCGTTCCCCTTCTCTTTTCTGTCGTTCCGCCCAGGCCTCACCCTCGCCGTAACTTTCGACGATATCCTCCAGCAGCACCTCCAGCGCGGGGCTGAAGTACCGGCCGCGGCGCCAGGCCACGCCGATATCGCGGCTGAACGCGACGTCCTCGACGTCAATCTCTCTGAGCGTACCGGTCGCGATGGACTCACGGACCGTCAACGAAGGCAGGAAGGAAATCCCCACGCCAGCCTCCACGAGTTTCCGCATGGCCTCCGGACTGCGCATTTCCATGACGACGCGCGGCGACACGCCCACCTCGGTGAATCGTTCGTCCACGATCCGCCGCGACACGGAGTCCTCGTGGAAGAGGATCAGCGGCTGCTCCGCCACCTCCGTCAGCGCGACCTGCGCCCGGCCGGCGAAAGGATGGCCACCGCCGACCACGAGCGGCATGGAGTCGTGGTAGATGGACATGGTCTCGATCCGGGGGTGCGTATAGGGCAGGGTGATCAGGGCGAACTCCGACCGGTTGGCCAGGAGCTCCTCCACCAGGTACTGGGAGGGCGATACGTGCACGGACAGTTCCAGTTCCGGATACCTTTCCACGTAGCGCTTGAGGATGTCGGTAAGCAGGTAGGTCACCGCGGCGTCCGTGGCGCCGAAGGTGAATCCTTCGCCCGGCAGGACGTCCCCGCTTGCCAGGCGGTTCTCCGCCTCCTCGGCGAGATCCTGGATGCGCACGGCGTAGTTGACGAGCGCCCTGCCCTCCATGGTCAGTGAAACGTGCCGGCTCCCCCGGTTGAACAGCTTGACGCCCAGCGTCTCTTCCAGTTCCCGGACTCCATTGCTCACCGTGGGCTGCGTCACGTGCATGTCCCGCGCCGCCTTCGAGAAACTCTCGCGCCGCGCGACAGCCAGGAAATACTGCAGGTAGTACAGATTCATGGCGTTTACTCCGTTCTATCGAAAACGTGCGTGAACTGTAGCTGGACGTTCGTGGTACTGTCGGTAAACTATAGATAACGTCTATAGATAATATAACAATTATTTATTTGAGTTATAATAAAACCGACACTTTCTTAATGCCAGAGACAATCGATCGTTTTATTCATTTTCCAACACTCCGGGTGCGCGTGGCGCGGGTCCGGCGACGGAAGGAAAGCGGGGAAAACATGAGCAGCAAAGTAAGAGTGGCCATCGTCGGCGTGGGTAACTGCGCCTCGTCCCTGGTGCAGGGCGTGGAGTACTACCGCAGCGCCGCGCAGGACGAGTTCATACCCGGCCTGATGCACGCCAACCTGGGCGGCTATCACATCAGCGACGTGGAGTTCTCGGCCGCCTTCGACGTAGGTGCTGACAAGGTGGGCAAGGACCTCAGCGAGGCCATTTTCGCCCATCCGAACAACACGGTGAAGTTCGCCGACGTGCCGAACCTGGGCGTGCCGGTGCAGCGGGGCATGACACACGATGGGCTCGGCAAGTACCTCAGCGAAGTCATCGAGAAGGACGCGGGCGACACCGTCGACGTGGTCGAGGTGCTCAAGGAAACGAAGACGGACGTGGTGGTGAGCTACCTGCCCGTGGGCAGCGAGGAAGCCACGAAGTGGTACGTGGAGCAGATCCTGCAGGCCGGCTGCGGGTTCGTGAACTGCGTTCCGGTCTTCATCGCCAGCACGGGCCACTGGCCGGAGCGGTTCCGCAAGCACGGCCTGCCCATCATCGGCGACGACATCAAGTCCCAGGTGGGCGCCACCATTACCCACCGCGTGCTGACGCGCCTGTTCGCGGATCGCGGCGTCAAGGTCCTGCGCTCTTACCAGCTCAACTTCGGCGGCAACACCGATTTCTACAACATGCTGGAGCGCTCGCGGCTCGAATCGAAGAAGATCAGCAAGACCAACGCGGTAACGTCCCAGCTCAGTTACGACATGGGCGACGACAACATCCACGTGGGTCCCAGCGATCACGTGCCGTGGCTCGAAGACCGCAAGTGGTGCCACATCCGCATGGAAGGCGAGACCTTCGGCGGCGTGCCGCTCAACCTCGAGCTCAAGCTGGAAGTCTGGGATTCGCCCAACTCGGCCGGCGTCGTCATCGACGCGGTGCGGTGCTGCAAGCTGGCCCTGGACAACGGCCTCAGCGGTCCCCAGCTCGGTCCTTCTTCCTACTTCATGAAGTCCCCGCCCGAGCAGTACGCCGACGACGTGTGCCGGCGCCTGGTGGAGGAGTTCATCGAGGAGTACGGCAAGCAGACGGACCGCCCCGCGGAAGTGCCGGCAGAGGCGCCCGCGGAAGTGCCGGTCGAAGAACCTGTTCTCGGCAGTTGACGGAGAACAGGGACCCATGGTCAAGCGCCTTCGCGTCGCCGCCATCTGCACGATCTACTTCCCCGGCGCTCACGCGGACGTCATCGTCTCCAAGTTCCTGAAGGGCTGGTCGGTCGACGAGGGGTACTTCGCCCCCGAAGTGGACGTCGTATCCCTCTACATCGACCATGTCCTCGAGAACGACATCGGCCTGCAGTTGGCCGAGAAGTTCGGCGTGCCCGTCTACCCGAGCATCCGCCGTGCGCTGCACGCGGGCGGCGACAGCCTGGGGGTGGACGCGGTGCTGCTCATCGGCGAGCACGGCGACTACCCGTGGAACGAACGGGGCCGCCACATGTATCCGCGGCGGTACTTCTTCGAACAGATCGCCGGCGTTTTCGCCGAAAGCGGACGCTCCGTACCCGTGTTCAGCGACAAGCATTTGGCCTATGACTACCGGGACGCCTTGTGGATGTGGAACCGGGCGAAGGAGTTGGACATCCCCCTGATGGCCGGCTCCTCCCTGCCGCTGGCCTGGCGGGATCCGTGGATCGAGTACGACCTGGAAACCAACGTCGAGGAGGCGCTCACCGTGGGATTTGGTGGAATCGAATCCTACGGCTATCACACCCTGGAGGCGCTGCAGTGCATGATCGAGCGCCGCCACGGCGGGGAGACGGGCGTGGCTTCGGTGCAATGCCTGGAAGGCGATGAAATGTGGCGGGCCTGCGACGAGGGTCTCTGGTCGCGGGAGCTGATGGAAGCGGCCCTCGACGCCATACCCGGCAAGCCGGATGGTGACGCACGGGAACACGCGACGGAACCGGCGGCCTTCCTGGTGGAACACCGCGACGGGCTGCGGACGACCGTCCTCATGCTCGGCGGCTACATCGAAACCTGGGCCTACGCCGCGCGGGTCGACGGCCGCGTGCACGGGGCCGTCTTCAACCTGGTCCGTGAGGGCAACCACGCCCACTTCGGATATCTCTGCCACAACATACAGCGGTTCTTCCTGTCGGGCGTCGCGCCGTATCCGCCCGACCGGACGCTGCTGGTCACGGGCATCGTCGACGCCGTGATGAACAGCCGATACGAAGACCACAGAAAAATAGAAACCCCGTGGCTCGATGTTGCGTATACTTCCTACGAGGAAATGCCCTACAGGCCGGTCGCCTCCCAGCCGGAGGGCGGCAGCGTAGACCCGGATGCACCGGATATCACAGGAAGAGTCTGAGAGAAAAAATGAACATCGAACCCCGGCAGAAGCAGTTCGACTTCGACGGGCCCGGGGCTATCAGGCCCGAGGTCCTGGAGACCTTCCCCTACGAGTCCCAGGGCGATCCCCTCGACGTGGATATCGATACGGACGAGTTTACGGCGGTCTGCCCCTGGACGGGACTGCCCGATTTCGGTGAGGTAATCGTTTCTTACGTGCCGGACGAGAAGGTCCTGGAGCTGCGGTCCTACAAGTACTACCTGCTCTCGTACCGGAACGTCGGCATGGTGCAGGAGCACGTCACGCGGCGCATCCTCGACGACCTCGTCGCGGCGGTGCAGCCGGTCCGCATGACGGTAAGCACCGACTACCGGATCCGGGGCGGCATCCACACGGTCTGCACGGCGGAGTACGAGAAGGAATAGGCGGCGCTTGAACCAGGCGCCGGGACCGGCCGCGTAGAACCCGCCGGCCATATCAGTCCGCGCCCGGACTAGCCGCAGTGCTCGTTGAAGGCCATCATCAGTCGCTGGGCGACGTCCAGCGCCGTGCGGCCTTCGATGTCATGGCGTTCCAGCATGAACGCCACCTGGCCGTCCTTCATCAACGCGATCTGCGGCGATGACGGAAAATACCCCTTGAAATAGTCCCGCGCCTTGCTCGTGGCTTCCAGGTCCATGCCGGCGAATACCGTGGTGATCCGATCCGGTTTCTTCTTGTTCTGCAGGGCCATGGCGACGCCCGGCCGCGCATTGGCCGCCGCGCAACCGCAAACGGAATTGACCACGACCAGCGCCGTACCCTCGTGCTCCTGCAACAGCGCGTCCACTTCGTCGGCGGTCTTCAACTCTTCCACGCCCAGATCCGTCAGTTCCCGGCGCATGGGTTCAACGAGTACGGGATCGTACATGGTATGATGCCTCCTCGCGGCGTGATTGATCTAATTGATCTAACCGATGATACGCTCGATGATGGATTGTTAAGTTATACTTCAGAATACCTCGAATGCCTTCAAATTACTTTAAAAATTAAACTGTATTTGGACATGCCGGGTTGTCACTGGCTACCTCGCGACACACCTGCATAATCTGCAATAGCCTTCTCCGGGGTTCCGAATCCCTACCTCTTTCGTTCCGCCTCCGACGCCTCGAAGGCCGCGTCAAGGGTTCGATAGGCCAGTCCGGCCGCGTCGCGGGGATCGTAATCCTCCCGCTGCTGCACCATCATGCTCACTTCCACGGTGATGTAGTCGTCGTATCCGGCCGCCTTCATGGCATCCAGGTATTCCACGTAGTCGAAATCGCCCTCGCCGGGAATCAGGAATTCGAAGTCCGGCGCCGTGCCCCGCTGGTCCTTCACGTGGGTATGCACGGTGTGAGGCGCCAGGGCGGCCACGCTTTCCGCGGTGGGCACGCCGGCCACGTCGAAGTGGCTGATGTCGTAGTTGAGCTTCAGGTACTCGGAATCGATCTGTTCGAGCAGCCAGAGAGTCCGTTCCACGTCGCACAGACAGCAGCCGATGTGGGGCTCCATGGCGATGACCACGCCGTGGCGGGCGCCGAAATCCACGAGATCGCCCACCTCGTTCAGCAGCCGGTCCCGCACGTCGGTCCAATCCTCCGGCCGGCCGCCGGGCGTGGTGTCCAGGCAGGGCACGAGACCGCCCATGGTCAGGTCCGCGCAGAGTTCCACGGTATCCTTGAGCCGTTTCATGTTGTCGGCGTGCTGCCGCACGTCCGGATCGAGGAGGCTGGTGTGCCCGGCGATGGCGGGCATCTCCACTTCGTGCCGCGCGAAGAGTTCGCGGATCCGGCGGCGTTCCTCGCCGTCAAGCGTGCCCAGTTCTGTCGTATAGCCCGGGATGACGGTAATCTCGATGCCGTCGTAACCCAGGGACGCCAGGTGGGGCACCGCCTCGTCCATCTCGACTTTGGGCATGCCCCAGGTGGAATAACCGAGTTTCATGAATCTCCGCCCCGGTGGCCACTACGCTGTCCGGTATTGGTGTGTCTCGACCGCGTCTCGGCCTTGTTGTGTCTCGACCGTGTCTCGGCTCAATCTCAACTTCGCCGCAGCCTTGTCTCAACTCCGCCTCAGATGCCGCCGCCTCAGATGCCGCCGCCTCAGATGCCGCCGCCTCAGATGCCCAGGCTGTCGTTGATTTCCCGCTGGTAGTCGCCTAATTCGTCCGCCATCATTTCGTCCATGGTGACGGCCCTGCCCGCCTGTCCCGATTCCATGATGCCGTAGGACACGGCGACCGACCGCATGCCCATGTACCCGTCTACCTCGGGCTGGCGCCCTTCGTCGATGGCCTCCGCGAAATCGGCGTACTCGATGGCGATGATCTTGCGGTCCGTCTCCGGGAAGGGGAAACTGTACTTCCACAGGCGGTCGCCTCCGAACAGCGCCGCGGTCGCCTCGTCCAGGGCAAAGTCGGGCACGAGATCCAGGAGGGCGTCTCCCTCGATGGTCTTTCCTTCCAGGGCAACGGAGAACGGCTGACCGGACCGGTCCCCGGGCAGTTCCATCGCTCCCGCCGAACCATAGATGCCCCGGTGCCAGAACCCCCTGCCGAAGGTCGCGTGCTCTTCCAGGTACTGGCAGACCGCGCCGCTCTGGAAGGTCAGCGTGGCATAGGCCGCGTCCTCGGCGGTCACGTCGAATTCCGCCGGCATCTCCGCCTGCCAGTGCTCGTAGACGCCGGCCGGCGAGTTGCGGGAGGCCGTCGCGGGATCTTTTCCCGCCATGTCGTTGTAGCGGATCTTCTCATGGAGCCGCGTCTGGGCGTAGATGTCCGACACCGGCCCCATGAAGTACTCCAGGATATCTGCGAAATGAACGCCCACGTCGAGGAGCAGGCCGCTGACGTTCTTCAGGTGCCGCCACACGGTGATCATCATCTTGTTGCTGCCCCCGGCCGTGTTGTGGACCATGTAGCGTGGCGTTCCGATCACGCCGGCGTCCAACAGGGCCTTGGCGAGCCGGTTTACCGGGTCCCGGCGGTAGTTCTCGGCCACCGACAGGATGCGCCCGGCGCCGTCCGCGGCTTCACGCATCAGGCGGCAGGCGCGCACGGTAAGTCCCATGGGCTTCTCCGTCATCACGTCCCAGCCCCTGGAAACCGCTTCGGCGCAGATAGTGTGATGGAATCGCGGGTCCGTGCAGATATCGACGGCCTGCAGGTCGCCGGCGTCCACCTCGTCGAGGCTCGCGACCACCGCGGGACGGATGCCGAAATGGTCTTCAACGTGTCCGGCGAGGGATTCGGCATTCTCCTTGCGGGGGTCGCAGGCCACCACCGGCTCGAACCGGCAAAGCCCCGCGCGGTGCAGCTCCGCCAGGCCGTAAAGGTGCCGGTGCCCCATGCCGCCGCAGCCGACCAGTCCCAGTCTGATTTTAGACATGGTTACTCCCGAATGTCTTGGATTCTATCGCTAAAAACCCGTAAGTCATCGCCTAGATACGGGCGTATCAGAACGACTTATAATAGGGGGCGGGCCTTTGCGTGTCAAGGCTCCGGAGAAGACGGGACCGGCCCTTGCGGTCGTATTCCCTGCTTGTCTCCAGGAGGGGAATGCGTTATATTGGCACCCTTCCTAGCAACGCGACGCTTCGTGGCGCATGTTTCACGCTTCCCGGACGCCGGGAGTTGATATAGTCGTT
>JAPOYX010000212.1 GCA_026706345.1 Gemmatimonadota bacterium
GTGGGCATGAATGGGATCCTGTCATTCCGTTTAAGAATGAATGTTATGGGATGGACTTTTGTAAAAGTAGTGACAATAACCAGGCTTCGTGGTACGCTTCCGGACCTGGATCCGGAGCCAGACCTGTCGACTCGAACGGCAGGCTATTTTATTGAACGGACTGCATTTACGCTCCCGTTTTGTTTAATGGATCGACAGGAAGATATGCCCAAACCCACACACCGTCAAGCGGATCATGGACCGCTCCTAAGGCGCCTTGACGCAACCTTGCAAATTGCGTTTCCCTGTGCCGTGCATCCCCGCCCGTGTGTCTGTAGCGGAGCCATCGTATCGGATTTCGCCGGTCGAGCCGGCCTGGAAGGAACCACCGAATGACCAGTCGCGTTGTGTTTCTGCTGACCGCTTTTTCCCTTTTCCTGGCGAATCCGGGTGTAACCGCGGGCCAATCGCCGACAGTCGACCGGTCCAACCTGGTACTCGAACTGCTGTTCGACGGCGACGCCCGGGATACGAGCGGCGGCGGACATCACGGTGAGCTCTTCGGTCCGGTACCCGCGGACGACCGGTTCGGGCGGCCGAACGCGGCCTTTGCCTTCGACGGCGAGAACGACTATATCCGCGTCGCGCCTCCGCCGCAGCTTTCCGCCGAAGCGTTTACGCTCTCGGTCTGGGTAAAATACGACGACGACGCGTTCTCCCGATACTGGACCAACGGAGTCATCACGCAGGACAACGGCGGCGCCAGCGAAAGACGGGTCTTTCAGCTCAGCGCATTCGGCCCTCTGCCCACGTGGCACATCATGGGCCGCGGCCGCGACCCCCTGATTACCCGTCCTGCCGGGACCTCCGTCTGGCGGCACCTGGCCGCTACCCACGACGGGAAGGCGCACCGGCTGTACATGGACGGTGAACTTCATGATCAAGTCGAAGCACCCTTTCCGCCGCACCCGGAAGAACCCGTTTACGTCGGACGCAAGGGGTCGGGCGAACCGAGTTTCTATTTCAAGGGCGTGATCGACGACGTGCGTATCTACACGGAAACGCTCTCTCCGGAGGCCATCCTGACCCTGACCCGGGAGAACGGATGGCAGCCTCCGCCCCTGCCCGGACTCGAAGTGCCGGATCCGCCGGAGTCATCGCTCGAAGACGCCCTCGTCGCCCACTGGCCCATGGAGACCGCCGAAATGCGCGACACGTCGGGCAGCGGATTGAAGGCTATCGTGATGGGACAGCCGGAAGCTATAGAAGGTCGAAGGGGCGGGGCGCTTCGATTCGATGGCAGCGACGACTGGGCGGTGGTCAAAGACCCGTCGCTCGGCCTCCTCCACTACCTGACCATTACGTGCTGGATAAGGGGGTTCGACGCAGAAAGAGACTACCGCCAGGTACTCTGGTACGGCGACGGCGCCTGGGGACAGGACCCCTATTCCGTGTCGATACAGGAGGGCAGGATCGGATTCCGCGTGGACGACGTGGCGACGCAATGGGAAGTGATGACCGAATCGAAGACCGCACCCGACGCGTGGACGTTCGTGGCAGCGACCCTGAATACCCGGGCCGACGGACTCATGGATCAGAAAATCTACGTCAACGGTGTACTTTCCGTGGAACAGGTGACGCCGGCCCCCTACCGATACATTGAGCTGGAACTTATGTGGCTGACGTTCGCTTCCTATGGGAGTGGGTATGGCCTGACGCGCCTGGACCTGGACGACGTCAGACTGTATAACCGCCCGCTGAGCCACCGGGAAATCGAATCCCTCTACGAAGAAGTACAGGAGTAACCGCATGAATCGCGATAAAGGCCCTGCAGACGAAGCGCCTTTGAACCGCGCAGAATCGGACGGTGCAGCGCGGGTTGAACCAGGAAGCCGGCGCCGGTTTCTCAAGGGGAGTCTCGCGGCGGCGGCCGGTGTCGCGGCGACCTCGATGTGGGACGCGACGGCGGCGTTCGCGCAGGAAAAAGAAGCGCCTCCTCCCGGTCCGCCCGGTCCGCCCGCCAGGATCGACGACGAATCCTACTGGGAGAAGGTCCGCGCGCAGTTTCATCTGAACCCCGATACCATATATCTGAACAACGGAACCCTCGGACTGTGTCCTAAACCGGTCACGCAGGCGGTCTATGACGGGTACGTGTATCTCGCGGAAACCGGCAGCGAGGGAAGGTATCAACTCTGGGACGAAGTGGAGGAAAGCCGGAAGATGGCCGCCCGGTTTCTGGGGGCGGACGAGAAAGAATCGCGCTGACCCGGAACGCTACGCAAGGGCTGAGCATCATCGCCAATGGGATCCGCATGGAGCCCGGGGACGAAATGCTCATGACCACGGATGAGCACATCGCGGGCGTCCAGCCGTGGACGCGGCGTGCCCGGCGGTTCGGCATACAGGTCAACCAGGTCCAGATACCCAGTCCGCCGGGGACCATACAGGAAGTGTTGGACCTGTTCGAACAGGCGCTTACGCCAAAAACGAAAGTGGTTTTCTTCTGCCATGTCACCCGTGGTCCCGGCCTGCTCTACCCCGTCAAAGAACTGTGCGACATGGCCCGCGAGAAGGGCTTGGTGTCGGCGGTAGACGGCGCCCAGACGCCCGGGATGACCCCCGTCGACCTGCATGAGATGGGGTGCGATCTCTTCGCCACCAGCCTCCACAAGTGGGCGCTGACCCCATCCGGCACCGGATGTCTGTACGTCCGGGAAGGATTCCAGGAGACCTTCTGGCCGAGGTCGGACGGTAACGGCCCGTGGGACGACCGGGAACAGGCGCTCTGGCACATCGGCCCTCACGGCACGTACGAAAGACCCATCCGGGCCGCGATAAAGCCCGCGTTGGACTTTCTGACCACCATTGGAATGGACGCGATTTTCGCCCGCGACCGCATGTTGTCCGACTATCTGAAGGAACAGCTCATGGAGATGCCCGGGATCAGCCTGGGAACTTCCACGGACCCTGGGCTGTCGAGTCCCGGGATTACCTCATTCGGGGTGGAGGGATGGGACACCGGACTCCTGCAGGGAATACTCCGTGGAAAGGCCGGAATCATCGTGAGCCGGGACTACAGACGCTATCATGATCTGGTCCGGGTATCCACGCATTTCTACAACACCCCGGCGGAAATCGATCGCTTGATCGAGGTGTTGAAGGACATTCTGCAGTAACGCTTCGTCCGCTCTAAACGTACTGAAGTCCAGACCTATTGGAATCCCGGTCCTGCATCCCCAAAGGCGACCCGACGAAAGGTGACCCGACGATGCCGTCCGATCACCGGGCTGAAAGCTCCTCCGCATCCGAGTCAGCAAACGATCACGAACTAGAAAAGCTCCTTCGTGATCAGTGGATTGAAAACACCGAGACGTGGATTCAGAAAGAGCAGTCGGTCCGCACGGGGTGCCTGGACGCCTGGATGCTCCGGGCCCTGGGCGATGTCGAGGGGCGGCGCGTACTGGACATTGGATGCGACGAGGGACGATTCTGCCGCCTGCTGGCCGGTCTCGGCGCGGAGGTCACCGGCATAGACCTGACCGAAAGCCTGGTGGAGCGAGCGCGGGCGGTGTCTGAGGGGGCGGGAACCTATCTGGTCGGCAACGCCCACGACCTCGCCGGCGTCGAAGACGAGTGTTTCGACCTTGCCGTTTCTTACATCGTCATGGTCGATCTGTGCAATTACCGGGAGGCCATACGGTCCGCTTTACGCGTGCTGCGACCCGCCGGCCGATTCATCGTCTGCAACATTCACCCGATGCGCATGGCGAAGACCAATGGCTGGATCCGGCAGGGCAACCGGAAACTCTTCTACGCGGTGGACGACTATACGGACGAAGGACCCCGCCTCGAAGAGATCAGCTGGACGGGGAAGGCTTTCACGAGCATGCACCCTGTCCAGCTACATCACTGCTTTCCTCGAATCCGGTTTCGTCCTGGAAGGGTTGCAGGAGCCTACGCCCTCTGCGGCGCAACTCGCCGCGCACCCCACGTTTGACGACGAATACCGCGTGCCGAATTTCATCCTGTATGCACTGCGAAAGCCGTAAGCGGGATTATAATCGAGGCTACACCGAGCGGTCCTGCTCGCTCGCCTACTCCTCAGAAGTGTTCCGTCTTACGATCCTGCAGGAAGGATATCGCTTCATCGAGGGTGGGGATGCCCTGCCGCCCGCCGAGCCGCGTGCAGCTCACGGCGGCGACGGCCGAGGCGAATTCGGCGGTCTTTTCCAGCGGCCATTTTTGCAGCAGGCCGAAGATGAAGGCGCCGTGGTATACATCGCCCGCGCCCGTGGTATCGACGACTTCCACGGGGAAAGCCGGCGTGTGGAACGATCGGCCGGCCGCGAGCGTGTAACTGCCTTCTTCTCCTAGAGTTACGACTGCGACGGACGATCCGTAACCCGAAAGGGCCTCCGCGGCCGCCGATGGCTCGGCAAGTCCGGTCAACGCTTCGGCGAACACCTTGGAGGCGATCAGGTAGTCCGTCGACCGCAGCAGTTCCCCGATGTCCTGCGGGCGGGACAGGCTGTCGGCGTCCAGGACCACGGGCACGCCCGCGTCGCGCGCGATCCCCGCGGCGGCCAGTGCGGCTTGGCGGGTGGTGGTGTCGAGCAGAAGGTACTTCGCTGAGGCGATCACGCCAGCGGGCACTTCCGCGGGAGACATTTCGACGGACGACCCGCCGGCCATGATGGTCCGCTGGCCGGTCGACTCATCGACGAGGATCATGCTGACGGGGGTTGTGGCGCCCGGTGTCATGATCAGATGCGCCGAGTCGACCCCGTACAGGTCGAATTCCTCTTTCACGACCCGGCCCGCCATGTCGTTGCCGATTTTGCCCGCAAAGACGGTGGGCACACCCAGCCTGGAAAGCGTGACCAGGCCGGTGGAGACCATCCCGCCCCCCTGCTGGGTCGAGTCACTCATCCAGACCTGGTCGTCCCGGTCCGGCAGGTGGGGCACGATACCCAGGAAATCCAGGCATGCGCATCCCAGTCCGGCTACATCATGGGCCATCTTCCGACTCCCCGCATCAGCCGCTCTTCAGCTTCAACCGCTCTTTACGTGAATACCCGTCTCGTCCTCCTGGCGCGTGAATCCTCGCATCATCCTCTTGCCGCGTGCATACCCGTCTCGTCCGCCTCGAACGGAAGCGGGTCCGAAATGCCGCTTTCCGCGTCAAGCCCCACGGTGCCCAGCAGGTACCACCGGCCGTGCAGCTCGACCAATTGGCTGGCGTAAAAGCGGCCAGGCGGCGCTTCCGGCATGATCTCCCCCGTGCCGTGGATCCGGAACGGACCCAGCGGCGAATCGCCCACCATGGCATAGTCGGTGCTTCTGAACGGATGACCGGGAAACCGGTCTCTGAACGAAGGCGCCAGCCAGAAGTCATGGGTACAGAAAACGAGGTACCAGCGGCCTTCGATGAAGTATACCTGGGGTACCTCCATTTCTTCGGTCATCCGGTCGTGTTCCGGCGGCGGGAGAGCCTCCCAGTGGACCATATCGGTCGACTGGGCGATACCGATGCTGCCCCGTTCCGCCACATCCCCCTCGGTGCGCCGGGCGCAGACGTACTGGAGCACCCGGTCGCCGTTGTCCAGGAGAAAAGGATCACGCCAATGCGTGAGCTGCCGCTGGCCGGTCGATTCGATCTCGTAGAACGCGGGATCGGCCACCGACGTGGGGTTTTCGGGGAGTTTACGCCAATTGATCAGGTCGTCCGACACCGCCATGCCCGCGCGCTGGACGAAGGCGGCTTCGTTCTTGTGGCCCGTGTAGGCCATCCAGTACCGCCCGTCACGCCGGATGACGCTGCCGGTCGCCAGCGACTTGCCGTCCCACGCGTCCGGCGGTCCAGGTTCAAGTGCTATACCCGCGTATTCCCAATGCTCCAAGTCGTGCGAAACGCAGTGGTCGATTCTCCATCCGGTTTTCTGGTCCAGGGGCATGGCGAGAAACCAGGCGTGGACCGTTTCGTCGTCGGCATAATACCATGCATCGCCGATGCGGTGACCGTCGAGTCTGAACACGTTGGGTACTCCGGTTTTTGGAATGTTCTGCCATGGATCGCCATGGTACGAGGAAGTGCGAGCAAATTAACGACCCGGACGTCGACGTCAAGTCCAAATCAATTGACAGGCCCCTCGGGCCGCGATACCATTTCACGACGGTTGGGGATGGACGCAACGATGTCCATTCACCATCCAATCCAGGGTAAGATCGCATCACAACCTTCAAACCAGACACCACAAGGAACCCTGTCCGATGTCATTGACCGCAGACGTACGGGCCATGCTGCCCGATATGGACGGATACGCGTATTTCCAGACCAGCGGCTTTTCTCCCAAACTGAACCCCGTCGTCGATGAAGTCGTCCACTGGCTGAAGTTCCAGAGCCGCGGCCCGGCCCTCCCATTTGTCGCACAGCGCATCGAGGAATTGAAGCAGGATATCCGGGGCAGGGTCGCCCGTACGATCAACGCCACGCCCGAAGAGATCGTCATGACGGAAAACACCACGATCGGCATCAACATCGTGGCCAACGGCATCGACTGGAAACTGGGCGACAACGTACTGCTCACCACCCACGAGCACCCGGGCAACCGGCTGACCTGGTACAATCTGACCGGGCGGTACGACGTGGAACTCCGGTTCGCGCCGATGTACAACGACCTCGGCAGAACGCTTGAGGAAATGGACCATCTGATCGACGACCGCACGCGGCTGGTCAGCGTCAGCCACGTCTCCAGACGCACCGGCCTGCGCCTGCCTGGCCGCGAAATCTGCGACCTGGCCCACGAGAAAGACACACCCGTCCTCTACGACGGCGCGCAGTCCTTCGGGGCCATACCAATCGACGTGCGGGCGCTGGACTGCGACTTCTACAGCTTCTGCGGCCACAAGTACACCATGGCGCCGCAGGGTACCGGGGGACTGTTCGTCCGAAAGGACCGGATCGAGTGGCTCAAGCCGAGCTGGATCGGGTCCCATTCGCAGAAGTCCTTCGACCAGGAAGGCCATATGGACCTGCATGACGAAGCCCGGCGTTTCGAGTTCGCCACGCGGAGCGTGCCGGACCAGGCCGGCTTCGGCAAGGCCCTGGATATATGGGAAGGGCTCGGGTGGGAGGCTGTATTCGGCGGTATAGCGGCGTACACGGACCGGATGAAGGCCGCATTGCTCGAGACTCCGGGACTGGTGCTGGAAACGCCGCCGTCCTACGACGAGTCGTCCGGAATCGTCACCTTCCACGTTCCCGGCCTGGAGGCGGGGCCCCTGTCGGAGAGCCTGCAGCAGCATGAAAAAGTGCTGGTCTCCCCGCTCGAATTCGCGGCGGAAAGCACCCGCGTTTCTACCCACGTATTCAATTCGGACGAGGACCTGGATCGCCTGACGTCGGGGATACGCAGGGTGCAGCGCGAAGGGTTGGACGCGTCGAGCTAGGCGTGGACTCGCCATATTTAGCCTGGACGCGTCGAGCTAGGCGTGGACTCGCCATATTTGGCCTGGACGCGTCGAATCGGATCCGCACTCGTCGAACGTCTAATCCGATAGGTCCGGCCGACTGAAATCCTCCTATCTGAACCAGTCGTAGTTCAGACCCAGCGAACGGTCTTCCAGGGGCAGGTCGACGCGCACGCCGCCCTTTGCCGAGGAGAGTTTCAGGGCGATTTCCACCTCCAGAGCCATCGCGACCCTGCGGCCCGAGTTCTTGGGTTCGTCCAGCCTTCCCTCCAGACAGTCCATCACGTCGTTCAGCGAATACACCCCACCGTAGGGTGGTACGAACTGTGGACCCGGCCAGGGCAACTCGACCCGGTAGGGGCGCCCCTCCACCTCCATGACCTCCCATCGCTGCCACGCCGAAAGAAAATCGAAGACCATCTCGCCCTTGTTTCCCTGGAGCCGCACGCCCGGCGCGCCTTTGCGGAAATGCACCACCAGGCCGCTTTCGGTTACCACCATGCCCTGCCCCGTGAACTCGTCGCTGCCCGACTCGCGGCGCGGTTGGTCTCCCGTCCCGATCACCCAGGCGGGCGGGCTGTCCAGGAAATAGGACCAGTTCTGATGCTGCGCGAAGGGACCATGGCCCTCGATGGACACCAGGTCGCCGATCGCGCCATCGCGTATGAGTTGAGCGGCGCGACCGAAGGACGGGTGGGTGGTGGTGATCGCGCCGCAACTCAGGGGCACTCCGGCCTCCTCGCAGGTCCGTACCATCCGGTCCGCTTCCTCGAGGGTATGGGCCATGGGTTTTTCGGTGAAAATCCCCTTTGCGCCATGATGTACGGCGAGACGCGTGAGATCGGCGCGATGTTTGGTGTTCGTCGCGACGGATACGATATCCGGCCGTTCGATGGCGAGCATGTCGCCGGCATCGTCATAGAGGGCGGCAACGCCGTACCGTTCCCTGAAGGCGCGCAACCTTTTCACGTCGCGGTCCGCCGCGGCAATCAGCGCGACCTCGGGACGGTCCGTAAGAGCTTCCGCGTAGGAGGACGGCAGGCCCTCCGTGCCGGGGTTTTCGTGGTAAAGGAAACGCCGGTGGATATTCAGTTCCGGCGTAGGACGATCGATGTCATCCACGTCCCACACGCCCGTCCTTTCCGCGAGATCATAAAGCATCCCCATCCAGCCCAGTCCGATGAGGCCTGCCCGGTACTTTGCCACGGGATTCTCCTTTTTTCTGATTCCTTCTTTTTCTGATGCGTTAAAACGGCAGCGGCACATCCAGACGCTCGCCCTAAAACGGCAGTGGCACTTGCAGACGCTCGCCCTAAAACGGCAGTGGCACTTGCAGACGCTCACCCATTTCCCGTACGGTACGCTGTTCGATCTCGCCGAACCGGATACCCTGCTCCCTGTGCAGGGCCATGCGTCTTTCTTCTATGGCCCCGGGCAACAACGCCTCGTCGTATCCAGGCATGGGCTCATAGGTTTCTCTTACGTCCCGTACGAATCGATCGACTTCCTTTTGAAAATCGCCTTCGGGAATCACGGTTTCGATGTGTACGGCCAAGACCATGCCGCCGTGGTTTGCGCCCTGCCAACGCGCCTCCACTTCATCGGCCTCCGGCAGCGCGGCGCCGGCCAGCGCGCATCCCATTACCGTGGCGACCGCTCCGTATCCTATGCTCTTGAAGAAGGCGGCCGGTATGCGGGACAGGAGATCGTCGAATTCAGGCGAATGCTGGTAGTCGGCCAGGATACGCGTGGCCACGTCCTGCACGATGGGCGGTTCGCCGCCCGCCGGTATTCCGAAACACAGCGGGGGATTGCCGAAATAGCCGATCTGGGGTTTCGAGTCCTGGCCGCAGGCGTCGCCCATGTTGCGGTATCCCTGGACCGAGAATCCGATGCAGCCCGACTCCATGCACATGCGGGTGTAATGGCCTGCCGACCCGTAATGCCCGATGTGACGGGCCAGTCCCATTCCCAGCCCGGTTTCACGGGCTTTGGCGATGGCCTTTTCCGTCGCTTCGACCATGGGCCAGTAACCGAGTGTGCCGTCACCGTCCACGATGACGGAAGTGGGCGATTCGCCAATGATCCGCACATCGGGACGGGGGTTGAAGTGTCCCTCCGCGAAACCGCGCGTATAGCCCGAAGCCGCCCGAACGCCGTGGCTGCGAACGCCCCGAAGGTCGGAGTTCACCAGCAGGCGGCTGATGATCGAGGCATGGTGGTTGGACAGACCGACCTTTTCGAAACAGGCCGTCGTAAAAGTCAGCAGGGACGTTTCATCCACATGGATGTATGCTTCCGGCGGTCGATTCATCGAGTATTCCTTTGGTTTTACTTACGGAGCTCAATCTGAGGCGATTGTGGTTGTGGTTGCGATTAGCGGCAGTCTATCACCGGATCAGACCACCATGGGCGTCTGCAGCACGGTCAGTCCCATGTCGACATACTTCTCCCGTTCCGATGGATCCAGGAGCGCCAGGCTGACGGCGACCGGCGTGCCCTCCATTTCGCGGGCGACGTGGCGGACGCAGTCCTCCACGGTCCGGAAGGGCGGACGGTGGTATCGTTCAATGTCGAACATCAGGTCGTTGGGACCGAAGGTGAGGACGTCCACGCCGTCCAGGGCCAGTTTCCGGCAGTTGATGACGGCTTCGACCGACTCGAGCTGAAGCCACAGCACGCCGGTCGCATTCCACCAGGCCGCGTATTCGAGGCGATCGGAACGGTCCTCGATGCCGTGGCGCGCGCTTCCGCCCCAGCTTCTTCCTCCGAACTGCGGGTAGTAAAAGAAGTGGACCGCTTCCCGCACGGTAGCTTCCTCCTTGACCTCGGGAACGAGGATTCCCGCAGGGCCCAGATCCAGGTAATTGCCAATCAGGTAGGTGTGCCGGGTGTGTTTTATGCGCAGGACCACCGGCACGCCCAGTGCTTCGGCGGATGCGCAGAAGGAAACGATACGATCCTCACTCTGGGGGCCGTGCTGGCAATCGACATTGAAGAAATCGACCCTGCCCTGCTGAAGAACCCGCTCCAGGTCCTCCCTGCCGGACTCCATGGATACGCCAACGCCGTTTACGATTTCGCCGTTGCGGATGCGTTCTTTCAGCGAGGTCGGCTGGACCATGGCTGGAATCTCCCTTCAATTGGATTAGACCTTATCGACTACGCCTTGTCAGTACGCGGAGTTGGACCGGCGTATCGACCCTGATGGTTGCCGCGGGATGGCGACGTATGATCCGCTCCAGCCGCCGCCTGTCCGCGACGGGAATGCGCGCCTTGTCCCACCACATTGCCCTGCACTCGTCGAACAACTCCAGGCTTTCGATATAGTACCGGAAAACGAAATCCGTATGAAAGACAGCGACCAGGTTGCCATCTCTGACGGCCTCCGCCACGACCCGGTCCGCGAAATGAAAATCGACGTAGTCACGGGCCAGCGTAGCCGCCAGGGTTACTTCACCCTCTACCAGGCAGTACACCTGCTGTCTCGCTCGGCGCCGGTTCCCCAGGCTTGCCGGGAAGTACGGACGTATATCGACGACACAGCCACCGGGTTTCACTACGCGACAGGCTTCGTAAAGGGCATGCCCCATGCCCTCTTGTTGCACTCATCACAAAGAACATGAGAACAGGGCGAGGTCGAAACTGCGGTCCTGAAACGGCAGGCGGGACGCATCGGCAACGGCGAACCGGGCGATATCATTCAGCCGCTTCCGGGCATGGGCGTGGCGCACGTCCTGCCCGGCAAGGTCGACCCCGACGATCGAGTGTATCCATCCCCTGATCCTGCTCGACAGCCGGCCGTCTCCACAGCCGATGTCGAGGACACGGGCGCCCGCGAGCGGTACGTATCGCTTGAACAGCCGCGTTTCTCGCCGTTCCGGATCGATTCTCACACCCCTCATGCCTGCCTCCTGTTTCTAGATTACGATTCCAGATTACAACTCCAGTCCGGCCGCGTCTTCGATCTCCACCCAGCCGCCGGAATCCCTCGACCGTTCAATAGCCAGTCCCGTGAGATAGAGCTGTGCAGCCATCTGACCGTCGGTACGGTTCGGCGTGCCCTTCTCGACCGCGTTCAGGAACTCGGCGACGCTTTCCGCCTCGCCGGGCCAGCCGCCCACCACCGGCATCGCAGGCTCGACGCGGATCACTTCACTTTCGGAATGGGACTGCCTGCGCAGATGTATCGTATTCCGGAAGTAGTCAACGGTCAAGTCGCCTTCGTCGCCCGTGACCTCGATCGTGGTCTCCAGCTTGTCGACCGAGTTGATGTTCAGATGCAGCGTACCCCATAGTTCCCCGTAATCGAAATGAGCCAGGCTGTGGAACTGGCGCCGGCCGGCCTGTCCATGACCGTCCATGACGAGCACGCGTTCGGGCGACCGGCCCAGAATGCTGTTCAGGCCGTCCACGTACCAGGGTCCAAGGTGATGGACAAGGCACAGGTCGGGGCCGCCGAACCCGGCCCAGTCGCTCCGTAGTTTCAGGTGAACCGCCTGCAGCGCTCCGATCACACCCTGCCGAACCAGGTCGGCGGCGCGGTGCACGACGGTGGCGAAGCCGATCTCGAGATCACTATGGGTGACCTGGTCGGCTTCGACCAGCCGTCTCAGCATCTTTCGGATGCCGTCGGGACTGCCGGCGAGCGGAGGTTCGTAATAGGCGGCGACGCCGGCGTCGAGGACCGCGTTCATGGCCGCTTCGTGAATGGAGTCGGGTATGGCCATCATGACGGCGTCGACCTCGGGACCGTCCAACAACGCCTCGAAGCCGCCGTAAACCTGTACATCCGGACCCAGTTCCTCGCGAATACGATCCTGAGAATCCCTGCTGAACGCCGCGGCGGATACGATCCGCACCCCGTCGTGCTGCCGGAGGGCGGGCACGAACGCCAGCCGGGTCCAGCCGCCGTAACCGATCAGGCCAACTCGTATGCCGGACATGATACACCTTTCCACGGGCTACATAACATTTCATTGCCGGTAAGGGTTGAGGTATATTACGACAATGAAAACCGCCGCGTATCGGTATGGCAAGAACTATGTATTTCGATCCGTTTCAGGAGACTTGAATTGATCCGCTTCAGACTGCTGGTATCCCTGGCCCTGATTCTAACAGCGGGACAGGCAGCGGCCCAGGTCAACATCGAAGCACTGCGCCGGGACGCCGGCTCCACGGGTTTCTCCGGCGCCCTGGCCCTGAACCTGGAGATGCATACGGGCAACACGGATCTCAAGGAAATCGGATTGGAAGGGCGATTGGACTTCAATCACCCGAATGTGAACACGTTCATCCTGGCCCGAAACGACTTCGGCTGGGAGCAGGGAGAACGGTTTGCCGATGAAGGGCTGATTCACCTGCGGCAGCACTATCCGCTGCATGGACGGATCGGCCTCGAAGCGTTCACGCAGTACAACTATGATACGACCTATCGGCTCGACGCCCGCGCACTGGCCGGCGGAGGACTGCGATTCCACCTGGTCGAGTCCGAGGCTTTCCAGCTGTGGAAAGGCGCTTCCGCGTTCCTGGAGCACGAACGCCTGGGCGATCTGTCGGAGGGCGATGCGCACCCCGGCAGGTCGACCGTTGTCCGGTGGAGCCACTACCTTTCATCCCGAATCACCGTCAACGACCGGATGGTATCCACGTGCACGGTCTATTTCCAACCCCTGTGGAATGCGATCGGCGACACCCGCATACTCGGTGAAGTCAACATCGAGATCGACCTGGCCGGACCGCTCGTGCTGGCCCTGACCTACGTCATGCGTTACGACAGCCGCCCGCCGGAAGGGGTCAACAGGCTGGATACCGTGCTGGAGAACGGTCTGGCCGTTACGTTTTAGGTCGAGGTTGAAATATATATCGAGCGCTTCTATATTTCCCGCATTCCACCTGCGTAGTGGAGTAACCCTGTAGCTGGCAGCCCATCGAAAGCGCGTGCGGTACTTCGAAAGCGCCTGCGATACTTTGAAAACGAGCGCGCTGGCTGTATATTGAGCCATAGTTCGCTGTGCCGATATTGCTACTAAAGAGGAGTACGCGTTCATGGAATTAAACGGACATATCAAAGAAGATTTCGACCGAGACGGTTTCGTGTACTTGAAAGGCTTCCTGTCATCGGAAGAAGCGGCCGAAATCAACGGCGAGATCCAGCGCTTCATCGACGAAGTGTTGCCGCAGGCGCCGGATACGACAGCCTTCTACGAGGACAGGGACGATCCTGCTTCGATCAAGCGGCTGCAGAACATGGCCACCCTGGATCCGTACTTCGAGGCGTTTTTTAAATCCGACCGCTTTACCGAACTGTCAAAACACCTGCTTGCGGACGATGTGGTTCCCAGCAACCCCCAGTGGTTCAACAAACCGGCCAGGGTGGGCGCGGTAACGCCCCCGCACCAGGACGGATTCTACTTCATGCTGGAACCCAACGAGGCCGTGACTTTGTGGATCGCACTGGATGACATCGACGAGGAAAACGGCTGCATGCGTTACGTGCGGGGGTCGCACAGGCGGGGCATGAGACCCCACCGCGCATCCAACGTACTCGGGTTTTCACAGGGCGTATCGGATTACTCCGCCGAGGACTCGGAACTGGAAGTAGCCATGCGCGCCCGGCCCGGGGACGTTTTCGCCCATCACAGCATGATCATCCACCGGGCGGACCCGAACCATTCTGACCGCCGGCGTGCCGCCCTGGGCCTGGTATTTGTCGCGGCACGGGCCAAGAAAGACGAGGAAAGGGCCGCGCGCTACAAGCAGGAACTCTACGACCGGTGGGAAAAGGAAGGCAAGATCTAGTACCTCATTCTGACCGCAGGGACTCCACCGGGTTCACTAACGCAGTTGTAACCGCTTTTGCACTGACGGTAACCAGTGCGATGGCCAATGCCAGGAAAGCGGCGACCAGGAACCACCCCGGGCCGATATCGACCCGATAGGCGAAGTTCTGCAACCAGTTGCTCATAGTCCAGTAGGCCAGGACCCAGGCGACCGGCACAGCGATTGCCACCAGCTTGAGGAAGTCTTTTGAAAGCATAAGGACGATTCGAGCCACCGAAGCCCCCATTGCTTTGTGAATCCCGACCTCCTTTGTTCGCTGGCGCGTGGTGAATGCAGCCAGACCGAACAGACCAAGACACGCGATAAAGATGGCCAGAAAGCTGAAGGCGCCGAGCAGATTGCCGGTGCGTCGTTCCGCCAGATACAGTCGGTCGAAGTCTTCATCCAGAAACGAATACGACAAGGGGTAATGAGGGAATACGGAAGCCCATGTTTCTTCAACCGCTTCAATCCCATCCGGTATGTTCTGCGCCTGCAGTCGTATCGCCGCCTGTCCACCGCCGCCGCGTCTCAATAACCTCAACTGAATGGGGCCCACTGTGTTGTGCAAGCTCTGCATGTGGAAATCCTCTACGACGCCTATAATCCGGATAGGAGGGCCCTTGTAACGTCCCGGATGTATACGACGTCCTACGATTTCTTCCGGAGTGGTCAGGCCCAATCGTTCAACCGCGGACCGGGTCATGATTACCGCGTTGAGCGAGTCATTGGTCAGCACACTGGAAAATGGACGTCCGGCAATCAAATCGAGGCCAAGGGTTTCTTCGAAGTCGGCAGATACAAACAAGGTTGGGATTCTGATCATGTCATCTTCCGACTGATCCGCCAAACGCGTCGGAAAGGCAGGCATTACATTGGCGCTGGCCAACCGCCCCGGCATCAGCACGGATCGCGTAACACGCCGTATATGCGGGCTCTGGGAAAGCCGTGCCTTGAAGGTGTCGAACTCCCGGTCCGCCCCTCCGATAAGTGGAATAACGACGACCAGGTCCTTATCGAATCCCAGTCGTTTACTTTGCGTGTAATCCAGCTGTTGATATACAATAGCGGTACTGATGATCAGCAGAATCGATAGGGTAAACTGCATTACTACAAGGCTCTTACGAAGTTTGGAACCCGAAATGCCGTACGCCAGTTCACCCTTGAAGATTGCTGCCGGATGTAATCTGGACATACTCAGTGCGGGATAACTGCCGGACAGCAGTCCCGCAAACAACGTGATGCCTATCAGCCAGAGCAACACCTCCGGGTTGTCCAGGTAGCTGACCTGAATCGTTTTTCCTACCAGCGTGTTGAACCAGGGCAGGATGGTCATCAGGAACCCCATGGCCACCACCAAGGCCAACCCGGCCGACAACATGGATTCGCCTATGTATTGCATCATCAGTTGGCCCCGGAGGGCGCCGACTGTTTTCCGGATGGCCACTTCTTTGGCCCGGATGGTGGACCGCGCCGTGGCCAGATTCATGAAGTTGATACAGGCGATCAGCACGATAGAAAACGCCACTATCGAGAAAACATAGATATAGCTGATATCACTGTTGCTGGCCATATCCTGTTCCAGATGCGACCGCAGGTGGATGTCGGTCAGCGGCTGTAGCCGGAGATTGAAGATCAGGCCCTGTGCACTGAGCGACATCAGCGGTTGATAGGCATCTGCCCACCTGGCGATCTTGTCCTCCAATTCAACGGGATCTGTTCCCTCTGCCAGCAGAACATAGGTGAAATGCCGCGCATAAAACCAGTTCGTTGCGAAGAGCTCACGCCGGTTTGCAACATCAAGATTCTCACAGACAAGATAGTCGGCAGCGAAGTGGGAATTGGACGGTATGACTTTCATAATACCGGTCACACGAAGGTTTTCCTCATCATCGGCGCGGATCATCTTGTCCATGGGATCTTCATTGCCGAAGAGTTTAGACGCCATGGATTCGCTGATGACAACCGTTTGTTCCGTGTACGCATAGTCGTCCAGTGCAGTTTGCGGATTGCCCCGTACAAGCGGAAAAGAAAAGACCTTGAAAAAGTCTGTACTTACCCTGTACACATCGCTTTCATAAAACGTGTTATCCTGGTAGTTCATCATCCAGATATTGATTGTGCCCCGCATCCGGGCATATTCCTCTACCTCCGGGAACAGTTCTTTGAGCGCCGGTCCCACAGCTGTTGGCGTGCGGGCGGAGTTGCCGTTAACCACGCGGTATATCCTGTCGGCTTGCTTATGGAAACGGTCGTAGCTCAGTTCGTTCTGGATATACAGCAGAATCAGCATGCAGCAGGTGATACCGATCGCCAGTCCGAGGATGTTTATGCCACTGTAGCCAGGCTGCCGGATCAAGTTGCGTAGCGCGATTCTGAGGCAATGGTATATCACGGGTACCTCGGATTGAGTGCACCTTCGGGGGGGAGGCGTTTTTCTGGTTTGTCGATCTGCGCCAGGTTAGATATTAGCCGGATTTCATTGTTTTGCCGGCTTTTCAAGGTATGGATTCGTGCTGAGCTTTCACCCCTGCCTCAGCGCGTTCACCGGATTCCTCCGCGACGCCGCTACCGCATGCGCCCCGATCGTCAGCCAGGCAATAACCAGGGCCACGACGCCGCCAACCGCAAACCAGGCGTAATTCAGTGACGCCGCATAGGCGTAATTCTGCAGCCAGCGCGTCATGACGAAGTATGCCAGCGGCCAGGCGATCAGGTTGCCCAGCAATACAAACTTCATGAAGTCCTTCGACAGCAGCACGACAACGCTGGAGATCGATGAGCCGAGTACCTTGCGGATCCCGATCTCCCGGGTGCGTTGCTGAATCGAAAAGGAAGCCAGTCCCAGGAGTCCCAGGCAGGCCACGAAGACGCCCAGCACCGCGAAGATAGCGAAGACCTCGCCAAGCCGCCGGTCATCCTGGTACAGCCGGTCGAAATCCTCGTCCAGGAAGGTGTATTCCAGGGGGAAGCTGGCATCGACGTCCCGCCATGTCTCTCCGATACGCGAAATGATCTCGGGAATCCCGTCGGGTTCGAGCCGGATAAGTACGTACTGGTGATAAAGGTGAGACAACATGACGACCGGTTCGATCTCATCATGAATCGTGCGCAGGTGGAAGTCCTTTACGACACCGATCACGCGGCCCTTTGCGCCACCGAAGGGAATCCACTCGAATTGCCGGTCTATCGCGTCGAGCGGTGTACCCCAACCCAGGTAGTGGACGGCCGTCTCGTTGAGCAGAAAGCCCGTAGTCGAGTCCGTCCCCCAGTCCGGTGAGAAGTTTCAGCCGGCGACGAGTTCGATTTCCAACACGTCCAGGAAATGTTCATCCACCTCGAGCGTGGCCATCATCAGGTGGTCTTCTGGTGGCATGCCATCGGGCCGGACAGCCATGATTGGAATCACCCGCATGCCCGGCACCCCGTTTGTCGTGGCTACGCCCAACACGCCGGGCAATTGGGACAATCGCGCTTTTAGTACGGGCGTATTCCGCCGCTGCAGGGATCCCGTGATGGGAAGTACCATCACCTGTTCCTTGTTGAACCCCAGCCGCTTGGTGCTGATGTATTCGAGCTGGTCGTAAATCACCGCCGTACTGACCAACAGGAAAATAGACATGGCGAACTGTACAACGACCAGGATCTTCCGCAGACCCAGGCCTCGCCTACCTGATTCCAGATTGCCCTTAACTACCTCGGTGGGCACAACCCCGGAGAGATAGACCGCCGGGTAGCCGCCTGCCGCCAGCCCTACTACGATCGCACCAGAAACAATTGCCGCCAGTACCGGTCCACTCGACAGGGGAAATGCAAGTTGCTTGCCGGCTATCGTGTTTACCAAGGGCAGAGCGAGTTCCACCATGATTACTGAAATGACCATGGCGACCGCCGCCATGACGAGGGCTTCTCCCAGGAACTGCCCCAGCAGCTGGGTCCGGTTGGCGCCCATTACCTTCCGAACGCCCACTTCACGGGCGCGCATGGCCGAACGGGCCGTTGCCAGGTTGACGAAATTGATGCAAGCGATCAGCGGAATCAGAAACGCGATGAGCGTGTAGAGGACCACGAAGCGGATGTCGCCGTTGGGCTCGAGTTCGCTTTCCCGGTGCGAATACAGATGAATATCGACGAGGGGTTGTAGTGAAGGATTCAGCACGATGCCCGATTCACGGTACTTGTCCCCGGCGTAAAGTTCGAGAAAGTCCGGGAACCGCGCTTCGAGATCGTCCGGATTCGCGTTTTCACGCAACAGGATGTAGGTATACAAGTTGTCATGGACCTCCCAGTTTTCCCGGTAGAAACTGCCGAAGGAAGGCAGGGAGGAATAAGATGTGAACATGTCAGGGCGCACATGAGTATTGGCGGGTAGGTCCCGCATTATCCCGGTGACCCTGAATTCGAGTGTATTGTCCACCCCCATGATTTGTCCCATGGCCTCTTCCCGGCCAAAGTACTTGGCCGCCATCGTTTCCGAAATGACGATCGTGAATGGGTCGGCCAGCGCGGTTTTCGGATCACCGGCGATAAGGGGGATGTCGAACAGGTCGAACAGGCCGTCTTCCGCCCAAACGACCTTTTTCTCATAGAAGTGAGACTCGCCCACTTTGAAAAGCCACGTGGTTCCCGTGCCCCGCATTCGCACAAATTTTTCGACCTCGGGATAGTCCCGCTTCAAAGCCGGCGCCCAACTCAAGGGCGATCCCGCCGTCTGGATGGTCTGCCCGCCGCTTTCGATATCATCGACGATCCGGTAAATCCGCTCCGCGTTCGGATGATGCCGGTCGTAACTGAGCTCGTCCTGGATGTACAGCACGATCAGCATGCACGCCGCCATGCCGATCGCAAGTCCGACGATATTGATGAGGGAATAGACGGGTTGCCTGAGGAGGTTTCGAATGGCTACCGTGAGGTAATTTCGGATCATTGGTGTCTCTTCAAGACTGTAGTTATCTATCCTCTATACGATTGTGAGCAAGTTCCGGTACAACGATACCAGGTTAGTTTGCACTGGCAGATCCATCACCCCTGCCTAAGTGCATTCACCGGATTTCGCCGCGACGCCGCAACCGCGTGTACACCTATCGTCAGCCAGGCAATGACCAGCGCGAGTATGCCCGCGGCCAGAAACCATGTGAAATCAAGAGCCGCGGCGTAGGCGTAGTTCTGCAGCCAGTTGCCCATGACGAAGTATGCCAGCGGCCAGGCGATCAGGTTCGCAAGGAGCACGTACTTCATGAAATCCTTGGACAGGAGAATCACGATGCTGGACACCGACGAGCCGACGACTTTACGAATTCCGATCTCCCGGGTTCGCTGCTGGATCGAAAACGAGGCGAGACCCAGCAGACCCAGGCAGGCGACAAAGATCGCGAGAAACGCGAAAACCGCGAAGATCTCGCCGAGCTGATGGTCGGTCCGATACAGCGCGTCGAAATCCTCGTCCAGGAACGTATAGTCGAGCGGGAACCGGGGATCCACGTCCCTCCACACTTCCTCGATGCGGCCGATGGTTTCGGAGATTCCCTCGGGCTCGATGCGAATCAAGACAAAAGTGTGATAGGTGCTGGTCATGATCGCCGCGGGCTCGATCTCTTCGTGTATCGTCCGCAGGTGGAAATCCCGAACCACGCCAATTACGCGCCCTGGAACCACCCTTTCAGAGGACAACCGCTCGAACTGCCTGCCGATGGCGTCGGCGGGCGCTCCCCATCCCAGGTTCCGGACGGCCGTCTCGTTCAGCAGGACCCCTCTGGTCGTATCCGTGCCCCAGTCCGGCGAAAAGTTCCGGCCCGCTACAACACCAATATCCATGACATCCAGGAAGTTCTCGTCCACGTGCAGCGTGGCCATCATCAGGTGGTCCTCCGGCGGCATCCCTTCGGGCCGCACGTCCCAGATCGGCAGCACCCGCATGCCCGGCAGGCCGGTAGTCGTTGCGATACCCACCACACCGGGCATTCCCGACAGCCGCTGCTTCAGCACGGGAGTATTTGGGATTTGCGGGGAGCCTGTTATGGGGACGACCATGACGTGCTCTTTGTTGAAACCCAGCCGCTTGGTCTGGATGTATTCGAGTTGATCATGGATGACGGCCGTGCTGACCAGCAGGAAGATGGACATGGAGAACTGGGCCACCACCAGTACCTGCCGCAACCCCAGGCCTTTCTTTCCCGTTTCCGGATTGCCTTTCATTACCACGGCGGGAAGGAATCCTGAAAGATACGCCGCCGGATAGCTACCTGCGGCCAATCCGATCAGGGCCGTACCGAGGACCAGTACGGCCAGCACCATCCAGTCGGTAAGTGGCAGCGCGAGTTGCTTCCCGGCGATTTCGTTCACGGCGGTCAGGGCCAGTTGAACCAGCAGAACCGCCACGATCGCGGCGAGGCCCGCCATGAGGACCGATTCTCCCAGGAACTGCCGGATCAACTGAATCCGATTCGCCCCGAGTACCTTTCTCACGCCCACCTCCCTGGCGCGCATCTCGGAACGGGCCGTGGCCAGGTTGATGAAGTTGATGCCTGCGATGATCAGGATCAGGAACGCGATGACCATGAAGAGCGCCACGTACCGGATATCACCGTTGGGTTCGTGCTCGCTCTCCCGGTTCGAATAGAGATGTATGTCCGCGAGGGGCTGCAGCGACGGCCGCAGGCTGATGCCCGCCTCCCGGTACTGATCTCCCGCGTGGCGCTCCAGAAAGGCCGGCAGCTTCGCTTCGAAATCACTCGGTGATACATTCTCACGTAGCCGGATGTAGGTATACAGGTTCCGGTGATACTCCCAGTCGCCCAGGTCCCAGGACCGAATCACATTCATCGTGGTATAGGAGACGAACATGTCCGGCCGCATGTGGGAGTTGGTCGGGATATTTTTCATGACGCCCGTCACCGTGAAGTCCCAACGATTGTCGAGATTGACGACTCTCCCCACGGGATCTTCAGCGCCGAAGTACTTGAACGCCAGATCCTCCGAGATCACCATCGAGTACGGCTCGACCAGCGCGGTGCTTTGGTCCCCAGAGACCAGCGGAATGCTGAACATTTCAAACAGGTCCGGCTCGGCCCAGATGACCTTGCGTTCGTAGTAGATGGTGTTTCCGAGGTCGACCAGCCAGGCGGAACCGGTGCCTCGCATGCGAACGAGGAGCTCGATCTCCGGGAAGTCGCGCTTCAGGGCGGGTCCCCAGGCGGTAGGCGTCCCTGCGGTTCGAACGGTCTGGCCCCCGCTTTCGATGTCGTCAACGATCCGGTACACGCGATCGGCATGGGGATGATACCGGTCGTAGCTGAGCTCATCCTGGATGTACAGGAGTATCAGGATGCAGGTGGCCATGCCGATGGCGAGCCCGGCGATGTTGATGAGCGAGTAGGCGGGATGCCTGCGGAGGTTGCGTATGGCTACACTGAGGTAATTCTGGAACATTATGCCTTTTCTGGTCCGGTGGTGTTGCGATCGTCGTCTTTATTCTGCCTGTAGACCCGTTGCGTAATCACGATGCGAGGCCTGTTGCCGCAGTTTGGGGATGCTGCATGGATGATCCAGGGGTGCATGAATATCATCGCCGGGATTACCGGTAAATTCGACGGCCTGCACCGGGATACCGAAGACATCGACGGGATTCACGAGGTAGCGATTCTCGCGGTCTACACCAGGGGCGCGAGACCACAGATCCCGGAGACTCGGGGCAGCCCGCTTGACCGCCTTAGTGACGTCTTTGGACCGGCCCTCGCCAATCATCTCCGGTTGTTGAGCCAGGTGGCGGACTATCCGGTGAGAACCTGCGAGGACGATCGTCGCACCACCCTGGGCGGCTAGCGGTTCCAACACGGCGAAAACCTGTACGCCGGGATTTTCGTCAGCCTCGGGTTGTACGCTGGCCTGCAGGTCCAGGTGCCATGAGTTATCGGGCAGAAACCATGGTCCCTTCGAGGGGAAGGTGAGGAGAAGCGCTCCCCACGGATTCGGTATCTCCCACTTGTTCGGCCCGAGGAAATCGTTTATCACGTCGCGAACCACCTGACTGCAAGTCGGTTCGAAGGCGCCGGACCGGGTCAACGTATTGAATCCCTTGGGCCTTACTTCCGGCCAGCGCTCCGGCTCGTCCCGAGGAATCCCGCACCTATGCTCCAAGTCGTCCCAAACGCGATCAAGAACGGATTGAACGTCGTCTTCTGGAATCGCGCACGGAAGGCGCAGCCAGCCATGTTCATCGAGTTCGGATCTCTGCGCGATCGTCAACATGACTGTCCTTCCCCCAACCGCCTGAGTCGTTCTAGACGTTCGCGTTCGTTCTCTTTCAGCCAGCGGCCTTTCGACAGTTCCTGGTAGACGCGATCAAAGTATGGCCGGGCTTCGTTCGGCCTTTCCAGCGTCAGCAGGCACCTGGCGATTTCTTCGAAAACGTAGCCGGCAGGCGCTTCCACGACTTCCATCGCCCTGTTATTCCACATGACGGATGCATCTGCCGACTTGCAGATGCCGGGCATATGGGCTGCGTCGACGGCGTGATAGTCCTCGCGGGCGTTGCGGGCCAGTTCCCAGGCCGCTAGGAAGAGTGGGCGCGCTTCTTCGACCTGACCGGTTGTAGTCCCACAGATTGCCGAAGTTGGGAAGGTCTTCTCATTTGGACAAATCCTAGTCAGCGTCTTGTATTGTCCTTGTATCAACACCGATCAATCCATCACATCTGCCCGCCCACAGGCACCCGGGGTTCATCGTAATCCACGATCAGCTCGACCTGGTGCAATACGCGGGTCCCGCCCATCCCGGCAAATCGCCGTTCCAGAAGGACTTCTACTTCGTTCTGTCCTTCGTGAGCCTGATCGCCTGAGAGATTGAACGTGAACCAGAAATGAGTCAGGATGCGGTCCGGGAGACCGCTCCTGGCCGCCGTGTACGAGACAATACCGCCGTAGTAATGGGTACTTTCCTCCGGCGTAACGCGCTCGCCGTTGAACCGAAACGAAATTCCGTCCTCCGGGCAACAGTGCCCGATTCGCACGCCCAGCATCACGCCTTTGAATTCGCCGTCGTTCCGGGCGTCATCCAACCTGTCCCCCACCAGGAACGGTACCCGTGCGGGTACGCCTTCTTCGAGGTCCACCGGGAGATACCGCTCGGGTGTGTGAGGTTCCGCGTTGGGTTCCCTGTGCGCGGGGAAATAGTGCTTCTTCTTCCGGAGATGGATATCCGGATCGGCCATTTCACGAAAGATCTGGTATTCGCGTTCCGTATGCGGCCAGGGCAGGTCCGAAAGGTACAGACCGTCCGTTCCCATGTTACAGTAGTTGGCCGCCGCGGCCCGATACATCTCGATCGTCGGCAGGTGGTACCGGTCGTCGTACGGCGACCGGCCCAGCATGGGGTAAACCGGTGTCTTCGATCCTGCTGCCGCATCGACCAGCCACCCGATGGGCATCTCCTGGTCGAACAGGAAGCTCTCGGTCCAGGGGATGACGATATCCAGGAGGCCCTCCGACAGCCAACCCCGCACGTCCATGCCCAGGGCGAGGTTTGCTTCCTCGGTACAGCGAACCCGCACTGCCAGGCATAACGGTTCCCCCCGCGCCTCGCCGAGGCGATCGAGCAGCCGCCTGACCTCGCGGACGAAATCTGTAAGCACAGGCGTTTCCTCCCGCGCTTCCGACGGCTTGAAGAACACGCCCACGTACGGATCGAACTCCAGCCCGTCCATGCCGTACCGGCCGCACACCTCCTCGATGACACCCAGCCGCTCCGCGCGCACCTCCTCGCGGGTGTAGTCCGCGCAACCGGCCGCCCGCGGATAGTCGGGATGACTCTCGCCGATCATGACTTCCGGATGTTCCCGCTTGAGGCGGCCCAGCATGTAAGGGTTGTCGGCGTCCGGCGAAGTGGGTTCGGTCATCCGCAGGCTGCCAAGGATGCACCGTCCCTTCTCGTGCGCCCGCTCCACCGCCACGGCAAGCGGATCGATACCCGCCTCGAGCGCCAGGTTCAGGTTCTTCGTCGCCCGCCACCACATCATGCTCATGTTATGCTCTTCGACGCCTTCTCCCCACTTCAATCCAACTTGTGTGCCGTGGAGGAAGGTTTCGCCCGATCCGAGTCCATAGACCAGGGTATCCACGTCGGTTCCCAGGATCTCGTCCACGGGCTGCCGCCACTGGTGCAGGCTCATCGGGGGTTCGTAGCGGTAGATGCTGTAGTGGCGTGCATCGTTGTAGTGGATCAGTTTTGGTTTTTGCATGTTTAGCTCTTCAGTGTCGAGGTCTTGATCGCATGTGCGATTTATTGGAAGTTACTTGAGGCGTCGGCACCGCCTGGCAGAACCGCTGGCCGAGTACAGTTACTGTTCGAGCACAACACCTTCCCGTTCTATCCGGACGAACATCTCCCGGTATTCGGCGGAACCGTCGTCATCCCAGTATTCGGTGGTAACCGGTGCGTCGTAGCTCATGGGGACCATGCCGCGCCGCCTGTCGGGCCGCACCATGAAAATTGAATCCTCCGGATCGGCGATGTTGTACATCCGGGTGCCGTTCTCGAAGCGCGAACGGATGATCCACTTATCCTGCGGCGGGAGCTTCAGGTGTTTGAGGCGCCCGAGTTCGTCGCGGTCCAGCGTGACGCCCAGCCCCGGCGATTCTGGAACCCGCACGAACCCGTTGACCGGTTCCAGGCGCTCCACGGTCACGTCGCTCTTCCAGGTCTCGGTCGCGCTGATGAAGTGAAAGTTCGCCGAGGGAAAGGCCGCCATCATGTGGGTGGTCATGGCCCGGGTGATGTTCCCGCCCACGTTCTGAAGCATGAAAGGGCTGTTGTCCGCCGCGAACAACCCCGCGCGGCTGATGGCGGTTCCGATCATTGAGTGCCCCAGCATGTACGCATCAGCAGGTTTCGTGAACACTTCGTACGTCGCTTCCGTGGGGAAATGGTGCAGCACGACGGGCAGTGTGGAGCGCTTGCGCAGTTCGATATAGCCCTGGACATCCCCCGGAGGGAGGGGATCCTCGAAACAGCCGGCAATCCGGAACTTCTCCAGTTTGTCCAGGAGTTCGGGCATGTGGTCGTCGGTGCCGTGCATGGTGAAATCGTAATGGATCCTGAACCCTTTCGGTGCCACCGCCTGCATGGCCTCGGTCTGATCCATGACGTTTTCGAAGGGCGATAGATGATATTTCATCCAAGTATAGCCGCGCGCCGCGTACTCGCGCACGGCTTCGGCCATGCGATCCGGATGGGTCGAAACCGTCCAGCTTCCCACCGGCACCCAGGACCGGTGCTTCTGACCAATCAGCTTGTAGACTGGCACGCCCGCGGCCTTGCCCATCAGGTCGTACATCGCCGTGCCCAGTGCCAGGGAGGTCTCGTCACCGATCCAGTCAAAGGGGCTCGTTCCGATGTATTGGCCGATCACCTCTTCCGGTTCCGTGCCGTGTCCTTCACCCAGTCCGACGAGTCCATCGTCGGTGTGCGCGACGTAAACCGTCCGCTTCACCGGACCGTAGAAATGGTTGAGCTGGTATGCGATCCAATCCTCGTACTCGAGGTTGATCTCGTGTACTTCTATCTCGGTGATCTTCATGGGGTGGTCCCATTCTGCTGGTAAAACGAGATGATATCCTTCCGAACCACGCCGCATCGGTGGACGAGGCTGTGGGATTCATCCGAATACATCCTGAACGTCGCATCTGGAATCTTCGCCGCAAGATCTCTGCCCCAATCTACGGGCACTTCCCGGTCTTTGGAACCGTGAACCACGAGTGTGGGAACCGGTATTCGCGCGCATTCCTCCGTCAGGTCCCTGTCCAGGTACGCGGCGATAGCTCGTAACTGGATCTCATACCAGAGTACGCGATCCTGCAGGCCGCACCTCGTCAGGAACTGTGCTATGCGATCCTCGTATTCTGTCAGGACACCTCGTTCCTTCATCTCCTCCCGTTCCCAGAGTATGTCCAGACTCAGTTCGACACCCTCGGGCCGGCTGTCCCAGGCCGCCGCTGCTCCCTGTGCTTCAAGGGTTTTCAACTGTCCTCTGACAATCCGGGTTATCGGGTCTTCCGCGGGCCAGAGATTCGCGGCGGTACCGGCCAATACGAGTGTCTTGACTCTTTCCGGGTACATGGTTGTGAAGAGTATGGCAATGGGTCCTCCCGCGGACGAACCAATCACATGGGCTTCTTCCATGCCAAGGTGATCCAGCAACTCCGACAGATCCCGTGCCTGATTCTCCAGGTCATACCCGGTCTCCGGGCGGAAAGACCGCCAACAGCCCCGGCGATCGTACGCTATGAAACGGTAACTCGAAGTGAAATCCGTCTCCCAGGTCCACTTGCCGCTCGATTGCGCACGAAGATGCATGTCAATGGAAGGGAATCCGCCGTGTATGAAGACGACGGCCTCACCCTCTCCTTGAACATCGTAGAACAATTTGAAGCCGTTAATGGATGCGTACGGCATAGTAACTTCCTAGTGGTCCTAGATCCAACTCAAGTTGGTGCCGGACAGATACTTGACCTGCTACTCTGCATCTTCCTCGAGCGCTTCTATCAAAGGTCCTGAAATGCGCTTCAGAGACTGCAACGCGTATTCTTGACGCGCACGGCCGACCAGATCCCTGGGATAGACGACGAGATGGCCATCGTCCGTATATCGCGGGAAAACATGCCAGTGAACATGCGGCACTTCCTGAAACGCCGCGGGACCATTTGACTGCCAGATCGACAGTCCTTCCGGCGCATAAACCCGGCGAACCGCCCGGGCGACTCTACAGACCGTGCCGGCGAGGGAGGAGGCCGTGTCCTCGTCAAGGTCGTAGATCTGTTCGATATGATTCCTAGGGACGACCAGGACGTGCCCTTCGTTGCTCTGGCGAAGATCCAGGAACGCCAGGGTAGATTCATCCTCGTATACAGTCGCGGAATCCAACTCGCCTCGTATGATGCGACAAAAGACGCAGTCGATGTCATGTGGCGTCACGGATCTGTCCCGCATCGTTTTGCCCGGCGACCCTCGCTCGGCGCGCTTTCGTTTTCAAGATACTCCGCCTTTTCTTCTCCTCCGCCTTTTGTCTTTTCTCCTCCGCTTTCCGTTCTCGCTCCGTAACCGCCGACGCATACTGTGCCTGACTCCTCCGCACCTTGTCCAACCACTCCTGGCGGGTAGAGAGGATCTCCGAACTGCTTTGGGCGCCATAGCTCAGATGGTTCAGAAAATCGATGATTTCGCTGGTCTTCCCGCCGATAAGATCGCGTGCTCCCGGTCCGGTCAGACCACCTTCCAGTTCCCAGTGGTACCTGTGAATCAGCGTGTCGATCAGGATCATCTTTTCCTGGGGTGACCTCGCGACCCTGTATTGCTCCACGTATTCCTTCAGATATGGATCCATGCCGGACGCAATGAGGTGCTTGCCCCGTATCGACTTATGGTATTCCTCCCACGATAGCTCCCAGTTACAGGACTCGCAGCAAAGCAGAAACGCCGGGTCGAAGTCGTGTGCGATCTCCCCGTGGCACAGGGCACAACTCGCAAGACCGCTGTTCGCAGCCCGTGCGCGGAATATGTTTTCTATCCTCACCAGCAGGCCGATACCCACATCGTCGATCAGTACTTCGTCACAGATCCCGAGTGCGTCTTTCTTGTATAACTCGGCGATCTTGTGGCGCGGAATCCGTCCCGCCCAGGTCGGTCTGTCGTGTCTGACTTGAGTCAAAGCCCTTTTCCATTCCAAATCCGTCGGATTCAAGATTTTGATAACACGCCAATGTAACTGGCACCATCGGAGTCCAGGAATTCCGCAACGCGCCAACCCGTGTCATTGAGCATCTGCGCCATCTCCTCCTTCGACACGAAGAGATAGTCAAGCCATGGTGTCTTAAGATTCTTGAAACGAACTCGAATGCGTACCTGCCCGGACATCCTTCCTCTTCTTCTGTTTCCCTTATGATACTCCCTGTGAACCGACTCCGACGTTAGATAGGGATCCCTGGACTCTGCAATGATTCGTGCCGTTGGTGTAGTCATTCTGTGGAATCGTTTGAGTAGCCTATTCGCTCGTTTACTGTTTCCCAAAGTGCCGAAATTGCCTCCCAGCATCATAATCGTATCAAAAACGCCAAATGAGGGACCTACCTGTGTAACCGACATTACCTTACCGTGTCGCAACCCCCTGTGTCGTGAGACCTGGATCGCGCCTGGCGAGATGTCTATTCCCAAGACACGGCAACCTTGCTCCTGACAGAATATCGAGTGTGTACCCGCACCGCAGCCTACGTCAAGAACCCGGCCGCTTACATACTTCATCGCCATCACGTGATGCGACGGCCAATCTTCGTATGAGATGAAGTACCGGTTTCCGTAGCCGGCTTCAATGAAACCGTCATCACGTTCGATGATCTCCAATGAATCGTTGCCTTGAAAGCAGCTTAGCAGAAGCTGTCCGAATGCATCCTGGGACTTGTTCATCGCATAACCAACAGGAGCCGGATATCCGGCACCGGGCAATGTGTCAGGTAGTCAGAGCGTCTTACCAGATCAGGCCCCATTCTTGAAAGAGGCGATGCCATGAAGTCGTCCGGGTTTCTAGTCATATCAAACATCCCGGGACTGTGTCCACTCGAGTCGTTCCAAGATGGGCATTACATCGAATAATGTTCGGATCACGGGCACGGAACTCACATCGGCGTGCTTGTTTCGGTCAATGAGTATCGGTGCTATATTCGCACGCCTCGCACCATAAATGTCCCACCGTGGGTTGTCTCCGATAAAAATACAATCCCGCGGTTTGCATCCGAAGAAACTCAAGGCTTTGCGGAACATCGGTTGGGCGGGCTTTCGCCAACCCACATCAGAACAGAAGATCGCTATTTCACATCGCTTCAAAAGGCCGTGCCGGCGGAGTTCATCGATCCAAGGCTCACGGGGAGCTCCCCACGGGCAATTTGAAAGTATCCCCATTCGGAAACCGTTGGCCTTGAGGGAATCAATAGCGGGAAGAGTGTCATTGTAAAGCTTGGCAATTGAAAAGATAGGATTGAGGAAAGTACGGCAAAATGGAAGCCACTCGGTTTTTGAAACACAATCCGGGACGTTAAAAATCCGTGCCAGCCTTCTGTATAGCGGTCGAACCCGACCGTTTCTCGCTTCGTAGTTCTCTTGTTCGACGCGTTGTTTGATCGTTGAATCTGAAGGAATCCTATGCCCGGAACGCTCAAGTTCCGCGCTGACAGATTGAATCCCATCCCAAAGCAACGCGGGGAACTCGTCCCGGTTATAGTAGCGGACCAGAGTTTCCCCAAGATCAAACAACAGAATTGGTCGCAAGTGAGCATGCCCTGTTAGTGGTTATTGAGTGCTAGCTATAGCTATCTTCACTCCGGCATGTACAGATACAGATTGTCAACCAGTTGCGGCCGTGGCGCGGTGTCCTGGAGCCAGCGGTAGGGTTTGCTGATGATCCCGACCTTCTCGTCCAATTCGATGACCTGGGCTTCGTGCGTACCGATGCCGGTGTCGATGACGTGCTGTTCCATCCCGTCGTCGCGGCTCAAAAAGAGCAGTTGCTGCGGTGGGTGAGGTTTCGTCCAGTCCCCGCGGCCCATCTCTCCCACGTAAATGTCGGGTCGCCCGTCGCCGTCGAAGTCGGCCACCTGCAGGGTATGCGCGTCGAGCAGCCGGTCGTGGAGCACTTCGGCTTCCCAGAGTTCCCCGGCGTCCGCGCCCGGTCTGAACAGCGCGAGGCGTCCGTAGGTCTGGCCGATGTCCAGGGCCACCTCGCAGACAGCGATTTCTACGCGGCCGTCCCCGTCGAAATCCGCCGCACGAACCCGCACGCCGCCATAGCCTTCGGCGAATACATGCCGTTCCCATTCACCGTTTGACCGGAACCTGTACCACGAAGTCCCGGCGATGAGTTCCAATCGGCCGTCGCCGTCCACGTCGGCGGCCGCGAAGTCCTGTTCGTTCACACCCGTGGCTACCTTACTGACCCTCGGCCACGGGGTCACGAATGGATCATCGGGCACCGGAACCGTGAATATCGTTTCGGCGTCGGGGTTCCATACGTACAATTCGTCTCGGCCGTCGCCGTCGATATCCGCCACCAGCAGGTCGTGGATCCGGCTATCGGGAAGCTCGAACACCACGCGGCGCGTCCATCGCTGGGAGGGATCGTCGGGGCAGGCCCACCAGAATACGTGGTTGCCGCGATCGCTGGTGCCTGAAATCAGGTCGAGCTTGCCGTTGCCGGTGAGGTCGACAAGGGCGGTGCCGACACTGATGCTTGGGAACGAGTCATCAATGAGGTGGGGTTTCCAGGCCCCGCCGTCCGTTCTGCCGAACCAGTGGAGTCCGTCCGGATTGCGGGTGGCGATGACGAACTCCTGCACGCCGTCGCCATCGAGATCCCCTACAACGCAGTCCATGCGTTCGGCGGGACCGCCTTCGTAGATGGTGTGACGGCGGAATATGGGTAGATCGGGCATGAATCCGGCCTTTGTCCAGGATGACGCTCGCCTGCATCAACTCCACGTCGTGCGCAGCGTCCGAACCCAGTTGCCGTGCATGATATCGGCAATATCGGTCTCCGAATAGCCGCGGCGTTCGAGGATGGCGGGAATCTTCCGCAGGTCGGCGATGGTTTCGAGATCGGACGGGCACTGCTCTTTACCGTAGCCGCCGTCCGTGTCGGTGCCGATGGCGGCGTGGCGCGCGCTCCCGGTCAGCTGGCAGACATGGTCGATGTGGTCGACCACGGTCTCCAGCGTGATGCCCGAGTTGTCCATGGCGACCGGGTCCCACAGAGGGGAGATCATCCAGACGTCCAGGGCCGTGCCGATGACACCGCCACGCTCGGCCAGGGCCTTGATCTGTTGGTCGTCGAGCTGGCGGTCGTGGTCGCAAAGGGCCCGGCAGCAGTTGTGGGTGGCCAGTACGGGACCAGTAAATATGTCAAGCGCTTCCCAGAATGCCTGCTCGGCCAGGTGGCTCACATCCAGGATGATCCCGGCCGCCTGCAGGGCTTCGAGCATCGGGCTTCCCCGTGGCGTAAGGCCGCCGGGTGCCTGGGTTCCGTGGGCGTAGGAGCTGACCCCGTAGTGACACAGACTCACGACCCGCAGGCCTTCATCCCACCACTCGGCCACCTGTTCGGGACCTACGATGCCGTCCGCGCCTTCCATGCTGAGGACGAACCCCAGCGGGGTTGCCTGGGGATCGGCGTCCCACTCGGCGAGGTGGGCGTCGAGCTCGGTCCGGTTGCGTATCTGTCGAAAGACGCCTTTGGATTCCATCAGGCGGTAGTAGGCCAACTCGCCCATGCACCTGGCGTAGGCGATGTCCTGGGTGCGCACCCCGGAAAAACGCTTTCCCATCGAAGCGATCCGGCAGTTCACCGTGACGAAAAAGAGGCCGATCCCGCCGCGCCGAAGCTCCTCGAAATTCACCACGCCCAGGCCGCGCCCCTTCTGCGCCATGCCGGCTTCGGCCTCGCGGATCTTGGCGATGGGCTGGAACAGATCCCGATCCCATTCGAGGGCGTTGTAGGCGATATCCAGGTGGGAATCGACGATCAGCATGAGGGTTCTCCCAAATTCAAACAGGAAATTTCAAATAGTTCAGTTACGGCTGTACCACCGCTTCGCAGCTACGCTGTACCACTTTACAAACACCTTGATGGACTGCTGATTTAGTTACAACATATCCCTACTGTTTGCCTGCATGCACATGAAAGGAGATCGGGGATGGCGGCCGGATTATTCGCAGCGCTGGTGGTCACGCTGCTGGCGCTGCTCGGCATTTGTACTCGTTATCACTTCGTCGGGGATATCAACCTCATCCACTGCCTGATGAGTCTGTTCTTTTCGACGAATCTGCTGGTTTGCTACTGGGAGGTGTGCCTGTTCCTCAAACGGGACTACATCGAGACGCGCACCGAGTACTGGCGAAGGCGGCAACAGGAGACCGGCCGAACGCCGGCGGTCGAGTTTCTTACCACCAGGGTGCCGTTGAGAAGAATCCTGTCCCCGACGATCTGGGCCGATGTCTGGGCGACGTACTCCCTTTTCGATGGGTCTTTCTCAGACCGCCGTACATGGGGCTTCAATGTCGACGTCGCCAACGGGTTCTTTACCCCGATCCCGACCGTGATCCTCTACGGGACCTTTACCGTCGAGTTCATGCCCGCGGTCCTGGCCGGCATCCTCGGTCTCATGCTTTCCTGGCAGTGGACCTACATGACGTCTGTCTATTGGGTCAGTTTCTTCGTGGCCAGGAGGCAACGCTTGATCACCAGGGGCGAAATGTACCTGTACATTGGCGCCCTGAACGCTCCCTGGGTGCTCTTCGCGCTACTGGGATTGTACGTGTCGGCACGCCTGATCCTGGACGGCGACTACGGCGTTCTGGGTTTCTGACGGACAGATACACTTCATGGTAGTTCATCAGGTCAGGTCGAATATGGAACCTAACTTAATTAAACACTTTTCTTAATTACCTATTAGATGATAACCGAATAGGATTCGATCTGAAAGCCGTATCGGTAACAGGTTGTTTATACAGGCAGGAAAGGTAATGGCCCCATTGAATCTTTGCTGAATCACAACAAGTTATCTCGAGAGTATAAAACGTACTAGCGACCAATTAATGTCGAATGGTGTAACCCCAAAGGGCTAAATTGCCCCAATTTAAGGAACCTGCGGTTTAGTTTAAACGTTAAAATTCATTAGCAATTGGTTTTGGCGATTCTGTGCTTGGATGAAGGGTCCCCGCGTTAAGTACTGCGAACCTTGCACGACAACAAACCACCCGTTTATGTATTCAGACACTGCCACCTAGACTCACAAGCGTACAAACCGTATGTAACATTAGGTACCTGCTTTGTCGTTTGTTTTTTTGTATACTGTAATCTTGACTTGGAGCATCCCATCAGTATCTTTAGCTATGTCCTCCACCTAGCGCAAAATACATACCATGGTACGATCTTCATCTCGTGTAGGCAAAGTGAAAAACTTCCCAAAAGCTCCAGTGTCCGAGGTTATCTTTGGCGTAACTTTTTCGGAGAAGTGGTTGTCAATTGAGGACCAGTTTGACGCCCAGCGAGCCTTATCGGACGCATACCCCCGAGTGGAGATCCTTCCTCCTATTGCTGACGAATGGATGGATGGATTTCAGCTAACACAAGACTTGAATCCCGACAGAATGGGAGTTGTCCTCGTACGTTTGCGCAGCAATGATGGTAATTGGATGTGTCAAATTCAGGCAAACAAGTTTTACTTCAACTGGATTCGTCCAGACCTTGAGCCGGTCGGTAGCTACCCAGGCTACGAAGCAATTTATCGGAGATTTTGTGAGGCATTCCAAGCCCTAAGCCAGCGTTTCCCAAAAATCACTTCTAATCCGGTCAAGTACTACGATCTTGGCTATCATGATCGTCTCGAGTGGCAAGATTACATCGATAGCCTAAGTGATGCACACAAAATCATGCGGTTCAACCCTCCAGAGATCGAGACGCCAGAAGGACTCAACAACTCATTTTCACGATATACATATAGCTATGGTCCTTTGGGCGGATATGGTGTTTTCGCCATGAATACGGCCACAGCTGCCACGGGCAAACAGGTACTTCAGCTCGAGAGCACTCTTCGTGGGATACTCCCAAATCAGTCCAGAGAAGACTGGTTCAACGCCGCCCACATGATTCAGTACGATCATTTTGAGAGGATTTTCACACCGGAGGTCCTAAAGCGATGGAGTTGAAAACGCTTGAATATTCTAACGCAATGGATTCACCCTCAGTATTCATCGATGACAAAGTAGAGGTGTTTGATGTATTCGAGGCGACTACTGTATCGGGTTTCGGCGACAGTGTAACGATCCTTGGTACTTCGGTTGTTTCCAGTTTTGGCAATGTAAATTTCCAAAGTTCCGGCCAGCCTGACGACTGGAATTCGACCGGACTTCAGAATTTCGCATCGCTGGTTTCTAGCCGGTGTAACTATCTCGAGGGATTGATTGAACTTGAACCAGATTGGGTTTCTGGAGGTTCTGTCAAACCTTCAACGTCTGCGATTTACCTTTCCCAAGCGTTGCTTCGTTACATAAGGACAAAGGTTGTTCGTAAAGAGCTCAATGTTATTCCAAAAATTGTAATGGGTCCTATCCCTAGCGGAGGGATAATCGTTGAACTTCATGCGGATGATGATAACGCAATCAATGTAACAATTCCAAACGATGATCGAGTAGAGGTGGAGGTGCAGTACGCCGGCTACTACTTCGATGTCAACTTATCGGAGAATGAGTTGATTGGCACGGTAACATCTCAATATGCCTCCATCTCCCGGTAGTGAAATTCAAAATGGAGAGGTGTTGTTCAGGTGGTGTCGTAGAGAAGCCTTTCCTGACGGCCAAGTGGATATACCGGTCTCACTATTTAATGACAGAGAATTGTCTTGCGATTGGGCGAAGTTTCGTCCTGATCCAACTACTTCCCGTCACGTAACGGAAGGCAAGACTAGGATAATCGCAATCACGGTATGTGACGAAATCAAGAATCCTCGAAATCCTAAACGAGAAGGACAAATCGAGCCAGCCTGGAAGCAGGAAGTGATATACAATCCGATTGCGGACCCTACCCATGGTCCAAACGAGGCTCATTCCCTGATCAAGGGGAGTAAGAAGATGGCAGTCACCACCGCAATTGCAGCAAATTCTACTTGGTGGGATGTCGAATGAGTGAGCCTGGTGCTCTTTAGGTTTTAATAAATGATGCCTATTCGTTGCCATATAGAATTCTCAACAAGCCACTCTCAACTCCTATCTGTTGTATGACGTCGGTTGGTCCAGATCTCATTCGCTTACCATTGTAACCGAGCAATATTCTCCCTCACTACGATTTGTGGAAAACGCTCACACCTAAATCCTTCGTAGTTCCAACAGCTCCAATACAACCGCCATAAAGAACTACGCCAGATCGAACCGGTCGAGATTCATCACCTTGCTCCACGCTCCCACGAAGTCGCGCACGAAAACCTCCTGCGCGTCGTCGCTTCCATAGACTTCCGCATAGGCGCGAAGCTCGGAGTTTGAACCGAAGACGAGGTCCACCCGGGTGGCCGTCCACTTGAGATCACCGGTCTGACTGTCGCGGCCCTCGTACACGTCCTCCGAACCGGACGACACGCTCCACTCGGTGTCCATGTCGAGCAGGTTCACGAAGAAGTCGTTGGAAAGCGTCCCCGGCCGGTCGGTGAACACGCCGTGCCGGGACTGCCCGGTGTTCGCGTTCAAGGCGCGCAGGCCGCCGATTAGCGCCGTCATCTCGGGCGCGGTGAGCGTCAGCATGTAGGCCCGCTCCACCAGCAGGTCTTCCGCTTTGCCTTCCTGCCCTGCCTGGAGGTAGTTGCGGAACCCGTCCGCGGTGGGTTCGAGCACGGCGAAGGACTCCGCGTCGGTCCATTCGTCCGTCGCGTCCGTACGGCCCGGTGCGAAAGGAACCTGCACGTCATGACCGGCGTCCCGGGCGGCCTGCTCTACGCCCGCACATCCGGCCAGGACGATCAGGTCGGCGAGGGAGACCCGCTTCCCGCCAGACTGCGAACCGTTGAAATCCTCCTGGATCTGCTCCAGCGTCTGCAGCACCCCGCCGAGCGCGGACGGATCGTTCACTTCCCAGTCCTTCTGCGGTGCGAGACGGATGCGCGCTCCGTTGGCTCCGCCGCGCTTGTCGGTACCGCGGTAGGATGAAGCGGCCGCCCAGGCGGTCGAGACCAGTTGGGAAACGGACAGGCCGGAGGCCAGGACCTTCGCCTTGAGTCCGGCGATATCCTGCGCGCCGATCACCTCGTGATCCACGTCAGGGACCGGGTCTTGCCACAGCAGCGCCTCGTCGGGAACCAGCGGCCCGATGTACCGGCTGCGGGGTCCCATGTCGCGATGGAGCAACTTGAACCACGCCCGGGCGAAGGCGTCTTCCAGGTCCGCGGGGCTCTCGAGAAAGCGCTTCGTAATCGCGGCATAGTCCGGATCCACCTTCAGCGACAGGTCCGTGGTGAGCATCATGGGGGCATGCTTCTTCGCAGGATCGTGGGCGTCCGGCACGTTGGCTACCGCGGCGGCGTTCTTCGGCGCATACTGGCATTTGCCGGCCGGACTCTTCGTCAGCTCCCACTCGTGGGCATACAGGTTCTCGACGAATTCGTTGTCCCACTTCACCGGGTTGCTGGTCCAGGCGCCTTCCAGGCCGCTCGTGATCGTATCGCCGGCCTTGCCGCTGCCGTGGCTGCTTTTCCATCCGAGACCCTGCTGATGAATACAGGCGCCTTCCGGTTCGGGACCGACGTGATCCTCGGGACCGGCGCCGTGGGCCTTGCCGAAGGTGTGCCCTCCGGCGATCAGCGCAACCGTCTCCTCGTCGTTCATCGCCATGTTCTTGAACGTCTGACGGATATACTTAGCCGCCAGGGCCGGGTCCGGATTACCGTTCGGCCCCTCCGGGTTCACGTAAATCAGGCCCATGTGGTCTGCACCGAGCGGGTCCTGCAGCGTGCCGTCTTCGTCGTGGCGCTCATCGTCGAGCCATGTGGTCTCCGAGCCCCAGTCCGTCTCGTCCGCCTCCCAGACGTCCGGACGCCCGAAGGCGAAACCGAAGGTCTTGAATCCCATGGACTCCAGCGCGCAGTTGCCGGCGAAGATGAGCAGGTCGGCCCAGGAGAGATTTCGGCCGTATTTCTTCTTGATGGGCCAGAGCAGGCGGCGCGCCTTGTCCAGGTTCCCGTTGTCGGGCCAGCTGTTGAGCGGCGCGAAGCGCTGATGGCCGGAACCGCCGCCGCCCCGTCCGTCGCTGATGCGGTACGTACCCGCGGCGTGCCAGGTCATGCGGATGAAGAGGGGCCCGTAGTGGCCGTAGTCGGCGGGCCACCAGTCCTGCGAGGTCGTCATCACCGCTTCGATGTCTTTTCGCAGCGCGTCGACATCGAGGTCCCTGACCGCCTCGGCGTAGTCGAAATCCTCATCCATGGGGTCGGACTGGGGCGCGTTCTGGCGAAGCGGTTTCAGGTCCAGTTGATCCGGCCACCAGGTCTGGTTAGTAGTCATTTCTTTCCTCCGTTAATGTGTTCTGAAGTATGACACAAACTTAAAGTCTCGGTGTATATCTGACATATGACCGTTCGGCTATAAAAAATACCGATCTTACCCGTGCCCAGGCAAGAGGAATATGGGGAATCTGCACGCGTTCGGAGAACCACCCCGCGTTAAAATCGTCTTGATGCTTAGATGGAAGTTTTGCAAGATGAAATATGGTTCACGCTGTCCCATCCGAGGTACACTAGCATGCCATCTCAACTCAATTCAACATATCGCCGCCCGACCATCGTTCCCTTTCTGCTGTGGGTTCTGATATTTGCCGGCTGTGACGGCTCCGAGGATCCGGTAGGGCCTGACCCGATCGAGCCCGGACCGGACGGGCAGGAGTACATCGAAGTACGGGTCGTTACCGTCGGCCCCACCCTGGCCAAGTGCTATGGCGTAGGCCTGCGGACGTGCATGGTGGTTGACGGTCTTTTGTTCTATGATGCAATCGAAGGTTTCGAGTACGAGGCCGGCTATACCTACCGCCTCCGGATCGGCAAATTCGATCCGTGGGGTGGGAATGAGCCGCCGCAGGATGCGAGCCGGTACGCGTACCGGCTGCTGGAGCAACTGGAGAAGACCGCGGCGCCGTCCACGGCGGTAACCCTGTCAATAGGTCCCGCGCGCGTCGTATGCGCTGGCAGTGACGACTTCTGTCCGGTGGTGGACGGCGCGCCGTACGACGACACAATCAATGGCTTCGATTACGAGGCCGGCCATTACTAGACCATCGAGGCCAACCGGTACGGCGATGGACGGTACGTTTTGACAAACGTGGTCTCGAAAACCCGGGCGGAAGGAACGGAAGAGGAGATCACCGTCGATTGGGGCAGAGTCGAGTGCGGCGACGGCTATCCCGGGCACTGCAAGGTCTACAACGGCGTCCCCTATCGTGGCGAGATCGTGGGTTTCCAGCCCAAGCACGAATACAACTATCGGCTGCGCGTCGAAAAGTTCAGCATGCTTCCCGAAGGGATGCCCGGATCAAACGACGTCATGACCGGGTCACCAGTTGTGCCGGACTACGGTTATCGCTGGCTGGAGACGCTTGAGGAAACGCAGGGCGGATGATTCCGGGGTTCATTACATTATGCCGGAGCGCTCGAGCGTGCTTCAAATCGAATGATCCCGCCGCTTCTGCCAATAGCCGAAACGCGAGTTGGTGAAGGCGCGCGTAGCTGAACGCCGCCGATCCGAAGAGGTTCATATGTTGACCGACGAACAGATACGGCAGTATCGGGAAGACGGCTATCTCTTCTTTGAAGCCCTGATTCAAGGCGAGCGATTAGCCCGTTACAAACAGGTGTTTGATGAACTGGTCGCGGAGGGGCGCAAACTGACCGAGCAGGAACCACACTGGGCGCTCGAGCTGGACGAGCACGGTGAACCCCGGGCGGGTTTGCTCCACAAAGTCCAGGGGGTTTGCGTGGTCGACGCCCGTGTGTTGGAACTCGTGCGTGAACCGGCGATCGTAGACCGCGTGGCCGTACTGATTGGCGAAAACATCGATGTATTCGGCACCAAGTTCTTCCCGAAGTTGCCCGATGGCGGCACGTCAACGGGCTGGCACCAGGACAATTTCTATTTCGGGACCGATACGGATCGCATTATCAGTTGCGGGATTTATCTGGAAGATTCGGACGTGGAGAATGGCTGTCTGCGGGTGGTGCCCGGCAGCCACCGGATCGGTGAGATTGTTGAGCACCGCAGGGAGTTGAGCAGGCATGGCAGTTGGACGAAGGTCGATGAAGCGCAGGCCGTGGACCTGGTCATTCCCGCGGGGACGGTCGTGCTATTTTCCGCCAATCTCCTGCACGGCGCATACGATAACCACAGCAATCGCACACGCTATAGCACGGCATGGCATTACTTGCCCGAAGAACTCAATCCGAAGCAGTTTCTAAAGGGAATTTACGAAGACCGGCACGTGGCGCGGAAGATTTGAGAAGCACGCTGATGCGTATAACCGCCAACAACTTATGTATTTTGCTTCCGTAAAACACATTTAAAATCACCCTTCTTCAAAACTGAACTGACCATCTGAAACGGAGAAGCCTCCAGTTCCGCCTTGAGGTCTTCACCGAAGAAAAAGTGCAAATAGTGTGGCGCTCCCAGGACGAATCCGTCTCCTTCTTCCAGGGTCTCGTAGTCGGGAGCGAATTTACGATGGTTGGCATCGTAGATGTCTTCGTAACCTTCCAGTACGGAATCCAGGACAGTCTGCGAAAGAAAAACCTCGCCATTGGGATCAAGCACACGCGCGACCTCTTCCAGAAAAGCGATACGGGACGCGCGGTGCGGGACGTAGCAATAGACGTTTCCCATAAACGCAGCGGCAAATGAGGCGTCGGGAAAAGGCAGAGTCGGCATTTCGTACTGTAGAAACGTCACATTGACGCGTTCCGCTTCTGCGGTTTGCTTTGCCTGCTCAATCTGTTTTTTGGCAACATCGATACCGGTGACGTCGTATCCCTGCCGTGCAAGTGCGAAGCATAATCGTCCTGTCGCGCATCCAATGTCTAAGAGGCGACTGTCTAGCGGGTACTTTCCTACAAACGCCTGTTCCGCCTCCCGGATACCGTCTTTCAGCTCTTCTTTTCGGATATCGAGTTCTTCAGGGCCATTGTACTTGTCCTTTACGGAGTGCAGCAATCTCCGGGATTCCTGTGCGCTATTGGCAGCCATTGGTCGTGTCGCCTTGATTTTTGATGTAACGAGCAGTGCCTGGATACAAATGCCCCGCCCCGCGCGCCGGTATGCCATCCAGGGATCTGAGCCCCTACCCGATCAGAACACGCCCGGGATGAGGGCGCGGCGGTTCGGTGGGTAGTCCGGGAACTCTTTTCGGTACCATTGGTGGTTGCTGCGGGCCCTGGGGACCAGATTGGCGATCGTAAAGGCACAGAACGCCAGTCCGCCGAGCGACCAGGTCGCGATCGCCCAACCCGTCCATTCCATGATTTCGCCCAGGTAGTTCGGGCAGGAGACGTACCGGAAGGCGCCGCGGCCGGGGATGGCGTATCCCGTCCTTCCCTGTTTCCGCAGGCTCAGCAGAATGTTGTCGCTGTGCACGTTCAGAAACATGCCGGCGGCGAAAACCGCCAGTCCGATCAGGAAACACGGTTCGGTCAACCATGAAACGCCGTACTCCCCGAAGTGCGAGACGAACCGAGCGTTTACGTAAGCGTTCAGCACATTGAAGAAGAACCCCGCTCCAGCGGCAATCAGCGGCATGCTTCGCCCGGTGCGGATCCGAAACGGGTAGATGAGCGTCCGGTTGACGTAGTGTATCTGCCACATCGCCAGGAACACCAGCGGGGCCATGTTCAGGGCCGAATATGGTCCACACGAGCAGGCGATAGATCTCGGGCTCTGACATTTCAACCGTCCGCAATCTCGACCGTCCGCAATCTCAACCGTCCGGCATTTCAAACGACCAACATACCTGATTCGTCGAATCAGCTACCTGGATCGTTGACCGCGACCAACTTTTAGTAAATCCACGGGACGATCCGGTACTTCACCTGTGCCTGGTACTCCGCCCATTTTTCGGCGCCGTATTTCCCGGCGCAGTGCCTTTCGTCATCCCGTTGACGGTAGGTGAACAGCGAGACGATGAAGAGAAAATAGGTCCAGGCCCAGAAATTCGTGAAGTAGCCGAATACCAGGGCGATGGACAGGGCAAGAAACCCTTCGCCCATGTAGTTTAAGTGTCGGGCGACGCCCCAGAGGCCGCTGCACAGGATCCTGCGGTCGCCGGCCTGAATGTATTTCGGCTCGATGAGGCCGAGGAACTTGCGTTCGGGCCATCGCTTGAACGTGTACTTCTGCAGGTTGGCGCCGCGGGAGATGCCCCAGCCGAACAGGAACAGCGCGGACGTGCCGATGAGCCAGACATTCGTCCAGACCGGCGAGAATCCGGGGTTCGGGTACGCGGCCAAACCCCACAGTGGGAGGATGAACAGCCATCCGTAGACCACGAGACAGCCCCAGATCAGCTTGAAGCCCACATTCTCGTGGATCAGGTCGTAGGTATAGAGCTGTACGCGCTCGAAGACCATGTAGTCCATGATGTAGAAGGTGAAGAACGCCGCATACAGGATAACACCCGGATTGGTATTCTCGCCGAAAAGCTCGTAATGGTACACGGCCCCGGACAGGGCGTTGAGCGACAGCATCGTTCCGCCTACGACGTACATGTACATCTTCACGTCGATACGTTCCTTGAAGAACGAAATCTCCTGCGCCCGGCCGAACCACCATGCCAGGAAACGGTTCTTCACCTTGCCCTGCGGCTGGCTGAACACGGCAATCAGGGTGAAGATTATGCTGAAGACCGTTCCGCCGGCCACGGCATAGATCGAGGACCGGTAGAACCAGTCGTGGGGAAGCCCGGTGAGTTCGAGCGCCCACACGACGATCGCGATCAAGAACACGAGCAGGCCGTTGAGCCGGTAATTGCGATGCTCACCGGTCTCCAGGTTGACGACGTAGCCGGGGACCCACCTGCCGGGCAGCAATAGCTGGACCAGGAAGAACACGGCGTAGATCACCAGCGGGGTGAAGAACCCCAATATCGCTTCCGTCCGGGACAGTTCGAAAAGGTGTTCGATGCCCAGCCATTCTATCATGATCGAATTCCCCTTTCTCAAATGGTGTGTGGATGCTTTATGTTAGTCTGTATCATCCGGCTGCGAAAGGAAAACGACGTAAGGAAACAGTGAAAGGCAAACCATGAACACGTCTAACCAGCTAAGCGCCGGTGCGGCGACGATCGACATATCCCCGCCGCTCGGGACGCACCTGGCGGGCAGCGGAGCAGGTGACCATCGTCCGACCCGGGCCGTATTGGATCCGCTCTATGCCAAGTCCATCGTCTTCGAGGCAGGCGGGCGGCGCGTCTGCCTGGTGATCCTGGATCTCACCATTGTCACCGGCGAATACACGGACAGGATCCGTGCAGCCATCAGCGAGCAAACGGGTATTGAACGGGACGCGATCATGGTCCAGGCGACTCAGACGCATTCCGCTCCGAGCCTCGGTTACTTTATGCTGGATCCGGATTTTCCATTGGAGACCAACGAGGAAACGGAGTATCTGCGCGGGGCCGAGCGGGCCTATGGCGACCGGGCCGCAGCCGCTGCGGTAGAGGCGGCGGTCGAAGCGGCGGGTCGGCTGCAACCCGTGCGCGTCGGCCTGGGCCGCGGTGTGCTGGGCGACCTGGCTTTCAACAGGCGCGGCATTCGCAGGGACGGCACCATATTCATGCCCAGGCCGCTGGGCCGGGAGCGGCAGCCCTTCGGGATCTCGGATGTATGCTACCTGGAAGGTCCTATCGATCCGGAGGTAGGCGTGTGCTGCGTCCAGGATATGGATGGGAAACCGCTGGCCTTTCTCCTGCACTACACCTGCCATCCGGTCAATGCTTACGGAAACAGCGAGACCTTCCTGGCCGCGTCGGCGGATTGGCCCGGTGCCTGGGCCTGGGAGATGCAGCGGGAGTTCGGTCCCGATACCGTGCCGCTGGTCGTCAACGGATGTTGCGGCAACATCAACCCCTGGCACCCCTACGACCCGGATTTCCGGCCGGACCACCAGCGGATGGGCCGCGGATTGTCCAGCCTGAGCGAACGTATCGTGCATGCCATGACGTTCGAAGACGAAGCCACGCTGGATACCAGGATCATAAAGATCGGCCTGCCCTTTCGCGAGATACCTGAAGCACGCCTGCGCGAAGTCGATGCGATTCTCGCCGAGCATCCAGAACCGCCGCGCGAAGCGGCCGGCCAGGTGGACCCGCGCTGGTTCCGGGCGGCGTCGACCCGCAGCGTCGAACTGTGCAGGCAGCGGGACGGCGAGTTCAGCTATGAGATCCAGGCCTTTCGCATCGGCGATCTTTGTATCGTCGGCCTTCCCGGGGAACCTTTCGTGGAAGGGCAACTGGCGCTCAAACTAAACTCGCCGGCCTCCTATCTATGTCCGGCACACCTCACGACGCACTATGTCGGTTACCTGCCGACGCGGGGGGCTTATCCCCGTGGTGGACACGAAGCCAACGAAGACGTTACCTACTGGGCCAAGCTGGCCCCCGGCTGCATGGAAACCGTGATCGAGCGGGCGCGGGAACTGGTGCAGGAGCTGTTTGGATAACAGGCGCTGTTTGGATCGCTATGAGTTACCGTGGGACGTCCTCGACGTCCAGGATGTAGCGCGCCAGCTGGGACAGGCGTTGGGCAGTCGCGGACTGCAGGCATTCCCGCTGATTGGTCTGTTGCGGGTGTTCACGGGCTATAAAGGCACAGTGCAGGGCTCGCCGGGGGGCATCGCTGCGGTTCACGTACGAGCTGTGCCAGAGGCTGCCGTTGAATACGGCCACCGAACCCGCGCGGCCCGTCAGATGCGCCTGGTCGGGGTGGTCCGCCAGGCGATCCGCCACGTGGTCGGTAATCCTGCCGGGTATCAGGTGGCTGCCGGGCACGCAGCGCGTCGCGCCGTTCACCTCGGTGAAGTCGTCGAGCATCCACAAGGAATTGACGACGTGGTACGGCCCGCCGGGCTCGGCAGGTTGGCCCCAATCGGCGTGCAGTATCTGTAACCCGCTTCCGGGCAGGGGGTCGTGTCCGTTGAGCGAGTGTAGCTTGAACGGCCGCTGCAGGATATGGAAGACTGCCGTCAAGAGCTCGGGCTGCAGGTAGACCGCATCGAATGCCGATCCCTTGTTGACCAGGTCGGCAAGCCGGCGCACGCCTTCCATCTGAGCGACTTCCACGCCAGCTTTTTCACCCTCGCGATCATATGTCGTATCAAATGCATGGCGCAACTCGGCGAGCCAGTCCGGCGGGATGATCTCCTCCAACACGATGAAACCATCGGTGTCCAGCGCGCCGCGTTGGGCGTCCGTCAGCGGCCGGGGTTCGAATCCCCGGTCAAGCAATTCGTGGTCCAAATTGGTTTTCCTGTAGATTGATGCCGGTTTATGGTGGATGCCGCGAGGTGTGCTGCGCGCGCGGCGTGTCGTATTATGCAGGTCCCGGGCGTGCACCCGGTTTCGCGAGCGTCCCGACCCACTGTACAGACAGGTCCCACAGGCGTTTTGCCGCGTGGTCGTCCTGGCTGTCCGCGCTCGGTTCGGCGATGGCGCAACGCTCGTAGTATTCCCCACCTTGCAGCGGCCGTTGGCTCGCGCACATCACGATGGTCTGCGCCCCGGCATTCGGGGACAGCAGGACCAGCGAGGTCAGCGCGGAGCTGATTCGATGCGCCATCCTGCCGATCCTGCCTCGAAATGCCTGCGGCAGGGTCAGGTTGGTCATTACGACGCCCGGATGTACGGCCACCGCGTGCAGGTTGTGTGATTCGGCGAATCGTCTTTCGATTTCAAATGCCATGTGAATCATCGCCAACTTCGATTTTCCGTATGCGTCCCATGAGTGGTAGCGCGGCGTATCGCGGTGCGGCGCCTCATCAAAAAGCTCCTCGTTCCCGACCCGCTCATGCAGACCGGAGGACACGTTGACGACCCGCGCGTCGCCGCTTTCGATCCCGGTCCGTTGCAGGAGGGGAAGTAGCGCCCAGGTCAGGTGATAGGCACCAAGGTAGTTGGTCCGCCAGTGTACCTCGAAGCCATCTTCGGTCAGAGGCGCTTTCTCTCGTGGAGCGAGGGTCTTCGTGTGTATGCCCGCGTTGTTGACCAGTACATGGAGTTGTCCCTGGTGTCTGTCACGATACCACGTGGCGAAGCCGTTGACGCTGTCAGGTTCGCTGAGATCCAGTCTGTGCGCCGTGATGTTGTCCGCGTCGACGCCGCACCTGCGCAGGTCGTCTTTCAGCGACGACTCCATCAGGGGCACATTGCGCACGCAGGTCGCCACGACCCTCGCGCCCCAGCTGGCGAGGATCCTGGCGGTTTCGTACCCGAGCGAACCGGGTGATGCCCCGGTCACAATCACGTGACGCCCCGACATATCAACCGGGGCCGCCTTCGGCTTGGGGAGGAACAATCGCACCAGATGCCTGGCGGTTTTAGAAAGGGAATTGGGCATGTTTACTTTGTAGGTAAGTGCGGCTACCGCTTGATTACTGCGATGCTTCCAAGATGCCGATGCCCACTGCGAGCGGCGCTACCGCGGTTTCGGCCTCGCCTACAAAGGCTCAGGCGCCGTCTAACGCGGCTCCCGCTTGACCACGTCCAGGTCCCAATCCCTCCAGTAGAACTTCACCGGATCGTCCTCATCCCAATGTTCGTATATCTGGTCCCACGTCAGCCAGTTCATGTGGGGCTGAAGGGAATCCTCGCGAACCGGGTGGCTTCTCGGCTGATAGCGGTAGTCGGACGACAGCCGTAGACGGTCCGCCGTCAGGTTATCCCGGCCCTGGTGAATCGTCAGGCTGTGGAGGATGATGACGTCCCCGCAGGTATAGTCGCCGCCGACCCAGGCGGAATCGTCCTCTACGGGAACCTGTCGTCCGCCCGGCCCCACGCCTTCGGTCGTCTCCAGCATGCCGCTGCGGTGGGATCCCCGGTTGACGGCGAGTCCGCCGAGTTCCTCAGGGCAGTCGCCCAGCGGGATCCAGGCCGTCCACGTCTCGTCCGAACCGCCGATGAAGTAGTTGTCCTGGTGAGGCGGGGTCGAGTGGGTGTTCGTGTCCGGGAATACGAGCCGGCAGATGTTCCGGCTGTGGGCCAGGGCGGGTTCTCCGAACAGCACTTCGAGCATGTGGGTTATTGCGGGGTCGAGGGCCAATGCGTGGAAGTCGCGGATTCGCTGGACATCGTTGTAGAAAGCCTGCCAGCGCGGATCGTCGCCTTCGAACACGCTTGTACCGGAATTCGCGAAACCGTCGATAAGGTTCGAGCCGGGGGCAAGCCAGCCATGTTCCCGGCACACACCGAGTACCTGGCGCCGGACCTCCACCACGCGCGCCGGATCAAGCAGACGCCGAAAGAACAGGCAGCCGTGCTCCGCGGCACGTTGCCGCAGTTCGCGGGGACGCGCCAGCAGTTCCGTCGCGTCTTCCAGGGCGTGGATCCGCTTCATGTCGACCATCGCCATAGACTGTTCCTTTCTCAGTATGACCCGGGTGATCATTTCGAAATAATGTCGATAATCGCATCGATGTCTCAAGGTGGTATTATGCGGGATTCGGACGTGTTACGCCAGCGTTAAGTCGATGAGTACCCGTGGCAATTGTTACCTGTAACAAAGCTAATCGCGACAATGCGCGACCTGTGGAAACGCGCTACCTGTGCCCATGCGACACCTGTGGCAATGCGCTACTCGCGGTAATACGCCACCCGTGCCCATGCGCTACCGTTCGTCTCGGGGCGTCCACCGCCTGGTCTTGTCGCCCGAATAAAGGGACTCGGGACGGAAGATGCGGTCTACGGCCCGCTGCTCGATGCAATGGGCGGTCCAGCCGGCGACGCGTCCCACCGCGAACATGGGGGTGAAGAGGTCCGGGTGGAGGCCCAGCCCCTTGAGGAGCAGGGCGGTGTAGAATTCGACGTTGGTCTGCAGGCGCCGGCCGGGCTTGTACTCTTCGAGGAGCTCGAGGGCAACTTTCTCGACATGCAGGGCCAGGGCGTACAGGTCGTGATCATGGTCGAAGAAGGAACGTGCGGCGCGTGCAAGAACGTCGGCTCTGGGGTCGCGAACGCGATATACGGCGTGTCCGAAACCCATGAGCCGTTCCCCCGATCCGAGTTTTTCGCGAAGGTAGGATTCGGCGCTATCGGCGGCGCCGATCGCTTCGAGCATGGAAATAACCGGTCCCGGCGCCCCGCCGTGCAACGGGCCTTTGAGCGCGCCGATCGCTCCCGTAACGGCGGAAACGAAGTCGGAGCGCGTGGAAACGATGACCCGCGCCGTGAACGTGGAGGCGTTCATGCCGTGGTCGACTACCGTGTTGAGATAGGTCGTAAGTGCCCGTACACGGTCGTCTTCGGGGCTTTCACCGGTCAGCATGTACAGCAGATTGGCCACATGGCCGAGGCCGGGGTCCGGTTCTACCGGTTCTTCCCCGTGAAGAAGACGCCAGTAGGCCGCCACGACGGTCGGCAGGCCGGCCACCAGGGACCGGGCGACCGAGGCGTCGTCCCTGGAGGGAAGGGAGGCAGTTGCCATGCGAACCGCGTCAATGACGGGACGGCGTTCCGCAGCGGCGGATCCAAGCGAATCGATTATGGCACCGGATAGCGGGCGGCACGCGCCCAGCTCACCAGCGAATCGATCCAGTGCAGCCGCCGTGGGCAGCCTCCCGTGCCACAGGAGGTGTACCATCTCTTCGTAGGTCGCTCTTTCCGCGATCTCTTCGAGGGGATATCCCCCGATGACCAGTTCGCCGGCCTCTCCGTCTACATGGCTCAGCCGGGTTTCCGCCGCTACGACATCCTTGAGTCCGGGTGAGTATGACATGATGTGCTCCCTTTGGAAATATGCGTAATCCCGGTAGGGATCATTGTAGTGATCATTGGCTCAACATTTCAACCACCAGATCGCCCATTTCCGTGGTGGAAACCCGCTGTTTGTCTTCGGACGTCCAGATGTCCGCCGTCCTGTATCCGCCTTCGATGACTTTGCCGACAGCGCGGTCGATTTCGTCAGCGCCGGCCGGACAGTTCAGGCTGTACCTGAGAAGCAGTGCGGCGCTCAGGATCATAGCCAACGGATTGGCCACGTTTTTGCCTTCAATATCATTGGCGCTTCCGTGGATGGGCTCGTACAGCGACGTGCTGTCCAGGGACATCTCCGCGGAGGGGATCATTCCGATAGAACCGGCCAGGACCGCCGCTTCATCACCCAGTATATCGCCGAACATGTTGGGCATGACGATAACGTCGTATTCAGCGGGCCGCTGGATCAGATTCATGGCGCCCGCGTCGACGATTTCATGCCGCGTCTCGACATCCGGGTAATCCCGGGCTACTTCCTCGACGACATCGCGCCAGAGCCTGGAGGATTCCAGGGCGTTCCACTTCGACATCGAGGTCAGTTTGCCACGCCTCTGTCGCGCCAGTTCGAATCCGTAGCGCGCCAGCCGTTCGACCTGGAAGTCATAGTACTCGATGGTGTCGACGGCTCTTCTTCCCCGGGGCGTGTCTTCGCTGAATTTCGGCTGCCCATAATACGCGCCGCTCGAGAGCTCGCGCAGTATGATGAAATCAACGCCCCCGGCTATGAGATCGGCTTTAACGGCGGACGCGTCTTCCAGCCCAGCGTACAACCTGAATTGCCGCAGATTCGCATATACGGACAGTGCCTGCCGCAATCGAATCAGGGCATGGTCCGCCCGGTCTTGCATGTCCAGGCGATCCCATTTCGGACCACCCACCGCGCCGAACAGGACCGCGTCGCTGCGCCTGCAGTTTTCGACGACCTCATCGGACAACGCTACGCCCTGCGCATCGAGCAGCGCTCCGCCGACCAGATGGTGAGAGAAGGCCAGATCCAGTCGATGCTTCGCCCCCTCGGCCTCCAGTACCTTAACGGCTTCACGGGTGATTTCGGGTCCGATCCCGTCTCCGGGCAGTACGGCGATGTGATACATGGTGCGTCTCCTCCTTCAGTCCAGTTCGTTTGTCGCTTCTGTCGCGGTCGTTTCTCATTTCTGACGTTTCTGACGAGGTCGTTCGTCGTTTCTGTCGCGATCGCTCGTCGTGACCACGACGTCATCACACTGTTCCGCTTGAACTTTCCATCGGCAGAATCCAAATCTATACATGTAAATCAAAAACAGGGTTGACATATCGTCAATATTGATTAATAAATCAATATATTTGCGTGTATACAACACGGATCGGCGTGGATTGACACAACACGGGTCTGCGCAGATCGAGGCGGACCGGCGGCGCTTAAGACCGCGCAACCAGATGATCTGATCGTATCGTGGTCGTGACCGGGATTCAAACCGAGGAGAAACGCATATGCACTACAGGCGCTACATGACATCCAGCGAGGCGGCCGGAGCCTTGAATGTCAGTCCGTCCACGCTCTATTCCTACGTAAGCCGTGGTCTGATCCGGTCCGAGGCCAGTGGCACGGGCAAGAGAAGGCGGATGTACCATGGCGAGGACATAGAGCGGCTGAAGGCTAGGAAGAAGGCCCGACGGAATCCGGGATGGGCGGCCAGGCGCGCCCTGCAAACCGGAGATCCGGTGCTGGAATCGGCCATTACCATGATTACCGATGAAAGGCTCTTCTACCGGGGGCGCGACGCGCTGGTGCTGGCCACGACCGAATCGTTCGAGCGCGTCGCGGCCCTGATCTGGACGGGAGATCCGAAGTTCTCCTTCCCGATCCTCACCAATGGGTTCGAGAATCACCCGGAAGCCCGGGCGCATTTCCAGGCACTCAGGCCCGTGGACAGGTTTCAAGCCTTGCTGCCCCTGGCGGAGGCGGAAGATCCGGCCGCGCTGGACCTGAGGCCGGCGGCCGTGGCCGCGACAGGAATGCGGATCCTATGGTTCATGACGGGAGTAGTCACGGGAGAAGATCCGGTCGGCGGGATCGCCAGGGCGGTACGCAGGGCCTGGGCGGCGGACATCGAAGGCGCCGTGGAACTGATCAATACGACCCTGGTATTGTTCGCGGATCACGAGTTGAACGTGTCGACGTTCACGGCTCGTTGCGCGGCCTCGGCCGGCGCGACGCCTTACAGCGCGGTATGCGCGGGTCTGGCGGCGTTGCGCGGCTACAAACATGGCGCGGCCAATGAGCGCGTCGAGCTGCTTTTCAAAGAGGCGGAGGCCACCGGTGACGTGGAACGGACCGTCGTCGGCCGCCTGCGGCGGGGTGAAGGCATTCCGGGTTTCGGGCACGCCGTATACCGGGACGTGGACCCGAGAGCGAGACTGTTGCTGGATATGCTGGAGGACCGGTTCCCGGGCTCGAAGGACCTGCATCTCGCGCGGGAAATCATCGACACGACCCATAGGCTCATATCGGACCGGTATAATATCGACGTGGCGTTGACGGCCCTCGTGCGCGTGCTGAACATGCCCGAAGGAAGCGGCATGGCCCTGTTCGCGCTGGGACGCACGGCCGGTTGGATTGGACACGCGATAGAGCAATACGAAAGGGACCAGTTGATCCGGCCCAGGGCGAAATACATCGGGCCGCAACCTGTCGGTATTGCACGCAACGAATAGATCAGGTATTCATAACGGCAACAGACGGAACTAGCGTCCTCTGAATCGACATCCACATTTCCCCGTTCGTAGCACACAGCAGTCCCTTGCGGTCATCCACCGGAGAGTATCCCGTCCCATCCAGCCTTCGAACGAAGCCTCCCGCCTCTTCCACGATCAGGATACCCGGCGCGTGATCCCAGACCAGGGTGCGGTAGAAGAACAGAAACTGTAGTTCGTTTTTTGCAAAGGAAGGATAGTTGTAGCCGGCACATCTGGCACTTTCAAGTGACATGAAGGCACCGGATGCCGCTTCAGCCGTGGGCCTTAGGGAATCCGGCAGGTACGTCGTCCTCACTACGCCGCGAATTCGGTCCAGGGGAAGGCTGGATGATTCCACGACCAGACGCTCATTTCCCTCAAAGGCCCCGCAACCCTTTTCCGCACTTGTCAATATGCCTTCCAGAGGGTTGAATATCCATGCCCCAATGGTAGTGCCCGAGTGCAGGAGACAAACCATAATGGCAAAATGCCGATCGCCCGATACGAAGTGCCTGGTTCCATCCAAAGGATCGATAACCCAGACGGGCGCCTCTGAGTGCAGGGTTGATAACAGTCTTGGATCATCATGGACGCTCTCTTCTCCGAGTACCACTGAGCCGTCGATCAACCCGGGCAGGTGAGAGGCCAGAAACCTCTCGCACCGGGTATCCGCAGTTGTCGCCAGGTCGCCGTCGCTTTTCTCTTTAACATCATCCTGTCCGAGGTTCCTCCAAAGTGGCACGATGATCCGTTCGGCCGCCTCGCGAAGGAGGGCCTCGACCTGGGTGTGGGGGATATTCATAGAGAGCCCTTCATCTTCCTATGCCAACGGCCTTCCCCAGACAACTCTCGTCTGCAGCTGGAAATGAAGCGACCCTTCGTCATCCGCGAAATCCGCCAGGAGCCGGGACAGCTCGGTGTCGAAGGCCCTGACGTTGCTGTCACCCATGTGCTCCCTGGACATACTCTCCCTCGAATGAAAGGACTCAACGTAAGCTTCCACCGTCTGGGAGAAACTAACCGGGGCCGTTCTCATGTCTCCGACAGGGAGCAGATGGTCTCGATCCACCAGCTCTTTGATCAGGTCGATCTGTTTGTAGTGGCGATTGGTGGAATACTGTCGGATGAGTTCGCGCTCCGCTTCACCCCAGGGCGCATTGAAGGGACGGTCTCCTTCAACGATCGCGACGTTCCCGTCCGGCTTCAGTATCTCATGAAACTTCGGGAACACCACGCTCCAGTCCATCCAATGGATGCTCGCTCCGGCGGTCACCAACGAGTAACCCGGGTTCAGTTCAACTTCTTCGACGCGGCCCAGGATCCAGTTGAGGTTCGGATGGCCGCCCTTGTCCAGCGATTTGCCCACGCGGATCATCTCGCGGGAGAAGTCGACCGCGTCGACGCCGGCCACGTGATCGACGAGTGATCTTGCTATTCTCCCCGTACCGCACCCGGCGTCCAGGACCCGGCCGCTCGACGCTCCGGGCAAACCCAGCAGAATCCGGAAAGTCTCATCCGGATAAGGAGGCCGGAGTTCATACGATTCCGCCAGGTTTCGATGCTTGAAGCGAGCGGCGTATTCATCCTGATATTGCGGCGGTCTGGGCGTGTTGCGGTTCAATACCGGCTCCATGGCAGATTACGGTTCAATACCGGCTCCGTGGTGGTTACAGGCTTCTGGCTAATTCAGCGGCAAACCTGTCGGCAAATCGGCCGAGGCTACCAGAACCCCAGGTCATGCACTTTTTGATACGCTTGCAGTTTTTCCGGGTCCGGCTCCTCGAGGCCATATGCCTTGAAAAACGGGGCAATCCATGCGTCGCCCAGGTTCCGGCGGATCGTTCCGCGAGCCGCCACGAGATCCAGGTACCGGTCGCCGACCCCGGCGTAGCCCAGGTCGATATAACCGCTCAGCCTGCCTTCCCTGAACATGACGTTGGGCAGGCAGTAATCGCCGTGGGTAAAAACCAGATCTTCCTCCCCGGGCACGGTCTCCTTTATATCAGATAGCTTTTCAACAAGAAAGGTTCGGTTCCCGCCTTCGGGGATAGCCTCGTCCAACGCGCCGCTTTCGATCAACCCCTCCGCCCAGGGGATGAACCGCGACATGCGCCAGTCCAGGGTGCAGGATTCGGTGCCCAGGGCGTGAACTTCGCGCAGCCCGCGTGCAAACTCCCGCACGAGATTCGCTGGATCGTCAGTCACCGACGGATGAATCCCCGTGACGCCTTCCATCCGCGTCATCAGCACGTACTGCGTATCGCCTTCGACGTGGAAACACCGGTATTCGGGTACCGGGAGCTTGCCCTGCAACCACGTCAGGGCTATGGTCTCCGCAAGCAGGTCCGATTCCTGCGGGCGCAACCGGACGTCCCGCGTCTTCAGGATCAGGCCACGCTTCAGGGGGTGCGTGAAGAGAGACACGTCTGAGCAGGACTCGGTCCTCAGATTACGGCCGTCGGATCGGTATCCCCTCAGGCGGGTACGGATTGGATCGGGAAGATCATCGACTGTCACTGGTCATTCACCAACGGATTCCTGCCACCGAAGAAGGCGCGATAGATGAATTCCCGCTCGGGAACATTGCGTTTCTCGAATTCTCTAAACAAAATGCCGTCATCATACGAAACGCCACGGACTTCCAAGTTATACCGCTTCTCTCGACACTCGAGAACTGCAAATCGTGCCGTTGGCCTGGTATGGCAACCCAGCGATCCCGGGTTTATATATCTGGCCTTACTCACCATGTCTGAACTTGGATGATGATGGCCATAGAACACGATATCTGAATCCAGATTGCCGAACAAGTCATCCAGTTCGGCGGGTGCAGGATCCCTGATGATTTGCACGAAGTTTCGTCGGGATTCAGTGAGGCCGTAGTGGAGGAATGACACGCGAACGCCTTCGAATATGTCCTGAATAAGGTAGGGCCATGCTCCGACCACGGTTCGTAGCGAGGGGTCGATGCAGGAGTGAGTCCATTGCTGATGTTTCACTTCGCCATCACTCATCCACGGAGGTTGAGGATCGGGAAGGCCATAGGCGAACCAGGCGTCATGGTTGCCCATGATGGGAACCATGCGTGGCGTATTCAGAATTAAATCCAGGCACTCCGCAGGGTACGGACCAATTCCGATGGAATCACCGGTATGGAAAATCGCATCGCAGTCCTCTCGCCTGATGGCTCGCAGGGCTGCTTGAAGCGCCGGCAGGTTGCCGTGAACATCAGTCAAAATCGCAATCTTCATTTCCTGAGAGTCCGCTATCCTATCGTTCCTTCAGTATCCTGAACCCGAGTCGCGAGATTCGGGGGCGACAAGTGCGACAAGAGGAATCGCACGCTGAGTGAGCCGGTGGTTTCTGAGCTTATGATCGGGAGATTCGGCAGCGAGGTTTCGAGCGGGAACACGAAAATCACACGTATGTCTCCTGGCATACCGTGAACGGGGGCATCGTATATGAAAGAAACAGGACGCGTCCATCGAATTCCAATAACTGCTGCATTCTCCGGTGATAAGCGGGATGCTCGACCATCCTCATGGCTTCGGACTTCGCAACCCAGGCAACGTCGGTCGTTTCAAAACCCTTACGCGCTTCGCCGGACAACCAGGTGCCCTGGAAGTCGAAGATCACACGTCCCGCGCTGAGGTTGGTATACACGCCGACCAGCCGGTCGAGCGAGGCCGCGATGTTTGCTTCTTCTCTCAGTTCACGTAGAACGCCATCGACAATGGTCTCGCCCTCCTCGATCCGGCCGCCTGGAAACTCCCATCCTCGCCGCGGCGTTTCAACCAGAAGTACCTCGTTTCCGCGCTCCACGAGGATCCCTGCGGCGACTGAGAATTCAGGAGGAACACCAAGCATCGACATTCCACACCAGGTTTCTGCTGCACGAAGGCTTCGGCGTTCCCACGCCCGACAACGCACCGGCGTGTCTCATGCGTTCGACGGTCAATGTCCCGGCCGCACCGTGATAGTCAATGTCCCGGCCGCAATGATACTACGGGGTTCATGCTTGCTGCCCGAAAGGTCTGTGAACTGACGGTAAGGCAGGCAATCAACACACCGGCGAGACCCGCAACGAGAAATATGCTAAAGCCGACTTCCGCATGGTATGCGAAATTCTGCAACCACCGGTTCATGGCCATGTAGGCAACCGGCCATGCGATTACATTGGCGATCAACACCAGAAAAGCGAACTCTTTTGTAAGCAACATCACGAGTTGACTCACCGAGGCGCCCAGTACCTTCCGCACACCGATCTCATTCGTACGCTGACGGGCAGTATAGACAGACAGCCCGTACAGTCCCAGGCATGCCGTGAACACGGCCAGCGCCGCGAAGAAAGTAACTAACTGCCCCAGGAGCCGATCGGACCGGTACATCCGGCCTACGTCGTCTTCGAGAAACGAATAGGTGAAGGGTATGTTCGGGGTCGACGCGCTCCACAACGACTCCAGGTCACGCAGCGTAGCCGCGGGATCGCCCGGTAAGACCCTTATGGCGAAGATAGCTCCCCGGCCGAGCGTTACGAGTAAGGGTTCGATCTTATCGTGCAGCGTATTCATGTGAAAGTCCCTGATGACGCCGGCCACTCGAATCTGCTGATCACCCATCCTGACGAACTGGTTTAACGCTTCATCCGCGGACGCCCAACCCAGGCGCCGGACCGCTTCCTCGTTGAGATGGCCCCCGGTTGCAACGAAATCCGAGTCTCCGTCCGGTCGCGGCACCCTTTTGCTGTCTCTTTCGAACGTCAGATCACGGCCATTGACCAGTTCCAGGCCAAGGGCGGGGACGTAGTTGCCCCAGTTCGTCACGACCTGCATCGTGGCCTCCGGGTGTCCCGGCGCGTCGTCGCGCCTGACGGGCAGCAAAGGCAGGATTCCCCGCCCGGCGGCGCGTCCCGGCAGGTAATTCGCGTAGGTTACGCTTACCACACCCGCCTGGTTGGGAAACTGATCATAAATGAGTCCCCTGTCCATGCCATCGACAAAGGGAAAGATCACGACATGTTCTTTTTCGAATCCGAGATGCCTGCCGCTGATGTAATCGAGTTGCTGATAGACGACGCCGGTTGAGATCATGAGGATGATGGCGATGTCGAATTGGGCAATAACCAGGGTCTTGCGAAGCATGGCCACGCCGGCTTTCGGCGTACCGCCCATGAAGACGGTCACCGGCCTGGTGCGGGAAAGCACCCAGGCGGGGTAACCGCCCGCTACGATGCTGACGACGAACACGATACCGATCCCTCCGATGATCGACCATGGTTCCAGGGAGGGCATGGACAACGCGTAACCGGTAACGGCCCTGAAGACGGGCAAAACCGCCGCCGACACGCCGAGAGCGACGAGAAACGCGATCCCGCAGAACAGCAAGGTCTCCCCCAGGGAGTGGGCGATAATCTGCCCCCGTGTGGCGCCGGCTACTTTGCGAACGCCGATTTCCCGGGCGCGTATCAGGGACTGGACGACGGCCAGGTTCGTGAAATTCATGCAGGCGATCAGCAGGATGAGTACCGCGATGGCCATCAGCATCCATATGAACGATACATCACCATTCGACTCCAACTCATGCTCCAGATTGGAGTAGAGATGGATATCGAAGAGAGGCTGCAATGAATAGGTGCGGGTGAAGGCCAGCGAACGGGTTTCCGCGTCCAGATGCTCCCCGAGCATGTCCTGTAACGCCCTGTCTACCTCGGCTGCGGAGTGCTCTTCGGGAAGCAGCAGGTAGGTATGTACCTGGCTGATCGACCAGCTGGAAAGTACCTGGGTAGGGTCTTCGAAGACATGTACCGTCGCGAGCGAAACATAGAAATCCGCATGATAATGCGCATAGGCGGGCGGGTCTTTCATAATGCCCGTAACAGTAAAAGGAAAGATGCTGTCTCCGGTGATCACCTGTCCCATGGGATCCGATGCTCCGAAGTACTTACGGGCCATGGATTCGCTGATCACCATGGAGTGCGGGGCGGTGAGGGCGTTGGACGGGCTTCCGCGAACAAGGGGAACGTCGAATACATCGAACAGATTACCATCCGCCCAGTACACCTGTTGTTCGTAGTACCGCCTGTTTCCTGCTTCAAAAAGCCACGTGCCGACTGTACCGCGCAATCGGAGTACTTCTTCTACTCCGGGAAGCTGCGATTTGATCAGGGGGGCCAGTGGGCCGGGCGTCCGGGCCGCCCGGTCCGTCACGATCCGGTAGATTCGATCTCCCCTGGCATGGTGTCGGTCGTAGCTCAGTTCGTCGCGGACATACAGCAGGATGACCAGGCAGCATGCCATCCCGATAGAAAACCCGATGACATTGATGACCGTATGAGATCGGGATTTGACGATATGTCGCCAGGCGACTAAAAAGGCGTGTCGGATCATAGTTGATACGCGCCAGTGGGAACGGATGTTACGGAAAGGGATCGAAACAAATGTGATCTCATTCCAGCCCTGCAGCTTGACTTGACTGGCTGTCCTGTTATGGAACCTGCCATGGGATGCACCTCAATGTGCTTCGGTTACTTAACAGCGTGCATCGTGCTGGGGACGAACGACCGGATCTTCCCCCGGTCCAGCCGCCTGTATTCGTTCCGCGTCAACGAAAAACCGAAGTCGCCCAGCACCTTTCGGTGCACCTCCGCCAATGCGTCCTGCTGCGCTTGCGCGTTCAGGATGGTCTCTCCGATGTCGAAGAAGAGCGTTGTGATCAACGTGATCCAACCCTGAACCGCGACCCGCGCACATTCGGTGTTAGGACATCCCGACACCGATAGTCAGCGTTCTATGGATGTAAATCTGGTAATGGAAAGGAATGCACAAGGTAAAGAAAGTAGATATCTGCAGAAAGGCTGCGTCCGATGTACGACTCGATCGAGGCTATGAGGTAGGGGCCGTTTGTTCCTATCCCTTGTTCCTATGCGGTGACTCCTCCATTAACGACCGAAGAGCCCTGTTTACGGAATCGTCGGTCGAAAACACCCTGGCGACATCGGGTTGAAGCAAGATCAAATTGGTGCCTGATTTGAAGGTCTCGAGGTACTTGCCCCTGACCCCCGTACCGAGATCTTCACGGCAGTATTCCGGACGCATCTGATCGGAATCAGCCTTCTTCATAGATATACCTTTCTTTGCGAGACATAATACGCACGTGTATGATTCTTGTCCTCTCAAATCGGTGGGTATGTGAGACAACTAACAACCGACCAAACGTTGACCTCCCGAAAGTGAGAAACCGTTCCTCATGTTCCGAGTGATCCGGATCGGGGAACGTAATAGCCAAAGGGTCGCCAAATACGGTAGCACCTTCATGAAACGTGACGTGGTGTTTCCGCTCGTTTTCCTCTGCTTTCGCGGGATCCCATTCAAATTCCACTTACCGGAGGCCTTCATGTTAAAAATAGCAATACAAGTCCCGATTACAAATACCAAAACAAACACCTCTTTCTGTTTATGTATGAGAACCAACGATTATCTCGTATAGCCCGACGAACTACTTCAGCTTCCAAGATGACTTTCCGGCATTCCAAAACTTTGAAGCCACCAGGAGGTTTCCTCTCACATGACTAACAGACCCGGCTACTCCGCCTTCCACGCCCCGTCGAAACCCGTGTAACCCTCGGCGTAGTGCTTGAGGCGGTCGGGAAGTCGCTCGGCCAGGGCCGTCGCCGAAGCGGGCAACGGCCACGGCGCGTCGATGCGCCAGGTTTTTGGACGGAACCCGATGCCGCAGGAGTAGCGGCGCTCCCGGGTGGCCATATTGGCGTGCCAGGTGAGTGCGGCGAAGCAGATCAGGTCGCCTGGGTCAGCCACAACCGGAACGCAGCCGGGCACGGACATCCCGTCGTACGGGGTTTCCGGGGTACCGCCTTCCGGGTATAATCCACCGCGGCTCGGGGCCATGATGTAACCCTGGGGGCCATCCCATTCCGGATAGTGGGACTTCTCGATGACCGCGATACCGCTTCGATCCGGATGGCTTCCGTTGAGATAGAACCAGGCGCCGCTGGGGATAGGGAACCGGTTAAGGACGTCGTTGGCGGTCTGCGGTTCGGCAATGTGACCCCGGTGGTCCTGGTGCCAGCGGCCCATGCCCTCGCCCGGCGTGCGGAGGATGGCCGCGGACCGGTGCAGACACAGGTCTTCGGTGTCATGCACGGTCCGAATGAAACGCATGTAGGCCGGATTGTCGACAAGGTCCCAGACGGGCTCGCTGTCTTCGGCGAAGGCCATGTGATACCGGTTGGCAGCCGGTCCCAGATCGTTTTCCAGATCCAGGTGCCGGTCGATGGACTCCTTCAGTGCGGCCACCATGTCCTGGTCGATCATCTGCTGAATGACGCAGAAGCCGTATTCATTCAGGCAGGCAATCGCCGCCTCGAGATCATCGCGATGGAAATTATAGTTGTAATCCGGCATGTGAACGGGTGATCTCCCAGGCGCCCCGGCTTTTGCCGGTAACGATGCCCATCTTGACGCTGCTTCTTCGAAGTGATGCCAGCAGTTCCTGGATTCCCGGATAGACCCCGTCGAAGTATTCCTCGTGAAGCAGGCAATAGTTTGCCAGGAATCGGCGATGGGCGGCCTCCACCGCGCCGGATGGGACAAAATACCCTAAAAGCCGCGGTTCGGAGTTCAGCCGAAGCGTCGCAAGACGCGCAGTGGGCACTTCCTCGAAAATGGTGTCTTTCAGGGTACGCTTCACGGCCTGAATGTACAGCTCCAACGAGTCAATCAGCGTACCATCCAGATCGAAGAGCACACATCGAATCATTTCCCGTTCGAACTCCGCCTTTCCATAAGCGCTTCGATAGCCTTGACCGTGTACTGGTCGATTGGAAGTGTCAGCGCTTCTTCCGGCGTCGACCACACGTAGTCCTGGGCTTCTTCATTAATCCGCACATCAGTACAGTCGGTCCTGCAGGCAAAATCCAGGAAAATAAAATGCTTTTTCTTCCAGAAGGAGTCGTCGAAAACGAAATCCTGGTAGAGCAGAAACTCCACGTCATGGATTTCGAGCCCGGTTTCTTCCCGGATCTCTCTTCGCAGCGCCTCCTCCGCCGTCTCCCCGAGTTCGATATGGCCACCGGGTATGGTGTACAGGTCATTGAACTTGTGGGACTTGATCAACAGTATCCTGCCCTCGGGGTCCTGAATAAACGCGCCGGCCGTCGGTTCGGGGTATCCGGATTTACTCAAGTGGACAGGCTCCAATGGGAAAAGAATACACTTTATCGCACCGTGGGCGAGGGCCTTCCCGCGATATCTTCCGACTTCACCCGTTCCAGCATCTGCGACATCTCCCGGACGAGATCGGGATGGTCGCAGTACCGGTTTACCCGCTCCGAAATGTCGACGCCGAGATCGAAGAGTTCACCGGGGAAATCGTGGGCGGTGTAGCCCCGCTCCTCCTTGAACCAGTCGGGTTCGCGGTTGTCGTCTCCGTCCGGCGCATCGATGAAGACCCAGTTGCCCTTGCGTATGGCGAAGGTGCCGTGGCAACTGTGGTGTATGGCGAAGTCCCGCACCGGATCATCGGTCTCTCCCTGCAACAGCGGCAGCATGCTCACGCTGTCCTCCCCTTCGCCCTCCTGCAGATCGACGCCGGTCAGCTCGGCGCAGGTCGCCATGAAATCGCCCAGGATGGTAAGCTGGTCGCATACCGCGCCGGCGGGCGTGACGCCCGGCCAACGTGCGAGGAAGGGGACGCGATGTCCGCCCTCCCAGGTGTCGCGCTTGACGCCGCGCAGGTTCCCCATGCTGTAGTGGCCGTGAGTCCGCGCGTGTTCGTAGCTTCCGCCGTCCGCGGCCGGGGCGCACTCCGGGCCGTTGTCGCTCGTGAAGATCAGCAGGGTGTCGTCGGCGATTCCGCGGCGCTCCAGGGCCGCCATCACCTGACCCACCACCCAGTCCACCTCGCACACGAAGTCGCCGTAGAGCCCTGAGCCGCTCCGGCCGATGAACGGCGCGTTGGGCACGATGGGCGTGTGGGGCGACGTGAGCGGGAAGTAGAGGAAGAACGGTTCGGGGCCGGACGATTGGATGTAGTTGACCACGCGGCGCACGAAAGCAGGGATCATCTCCTCAAGCGTCCAGCCGGGTTTCATGACGCCGGGCCATCCGAACATCTCGCCGGGCTTCGATACCGACGGCTCCCCGGCGAGGCGGTCCTGCTCGAACCAGGTGTAGGGCGGAAAATTCGGCACGTCCACGCCGAAATAGGTGTCGAAACCGCAGTCGACCGGTCCCCCGCGCATGGGCTGGCCAAAATCGACCTGCCGTTCCCGCTCCTCCCGGAGTTCCCGGTCCAGCCTGCCCACCGCCGTGCCCTCGTGGGCCGGTTTGCCGTCGAAGGTGGACCATTTCCATCCCAGGTGCCATTTCCCGATACATGCGGTGCGGTATCCCTGTCGGCGAAGCAACTCCGGGGCTGTGAGGCAACCGGCCTCGATCAGGGGCGGATCGTAGGGCCACAGGACGCTGTTCTTAAGGGGCGTGCGCCAGGCGTAACGGCCGGTCAGCAGGGCGTACCGGCTCGGCGTGCAGACGCTCGAAGGGGCATGGGCATCGGTAAAACGCATGCCTTCTCCCGCGAGTAGGTCCAGGTGGGGCGTAGGTATCTTCGAATCAGGGTTGTTGCACCCCATGTCGCCGTATCCCATGTCGTCGGCGAGGATGTAGATGATATTGGGCGTTGAATTGGGCATGGCTAAGTTGCGGCGGTCAGGATAACGGCCCCGCACCTTTCGGTTGCGGTTGATTTGGGCGTAGTAGACGTTGGCGATTTCATCCTGTACCTAATATGGCAGGTCTATAAGTTAATGACAAGAACATGGTCACGAATCGTGTCGCTGGGGGCCTGGATTTGCAACTCAAACACGAGGACGGCTGGAACATACCGGCGTCCAACCCCTTCTATCCGCCCCTGCCGGCGGTCTATCGAAACGTTCGTTTCCAGTTCGTCTTCTTCCACGCGGCACCTGACGCCGTTCAGGGCTTTCTCCCGGAGCCACTGGAAGCAGCGGAGGACGGGCTGTGCGTGGCCTCGGGTCTGGAGGTGCCCTGTTGTGAGAACTACGGCTCCTTCGAAGAGTCCTTTATCGTAATGAAATGCCATCTCGGGAATCAGACCGGGTTCTACTGCTCCCATGTTTTTCACAACGGGCCCGCAGGCATCGCCGCGGGCAGGGAGATTTACGGGACGCCGAAGGTATACGCGGACTTAAAGGTGATGCAAGCCGATCGGCGCATGGTGACGGAAACCTCGTACGGCGGTACGCGGGTGTTGCATATCAGTACAAGGATGGAAACCGACGCTCCCCACGATGCGATGCCTTCCCTCACTCCGGCCTGGCGGCTGAAGATCATCCCCCGGGCCGACGGTCCGGGACCGGCGATAAAACAGCTGATCGACTGCACCGAAACAGCCCAGGACGTCGACGTGCACGCCTTCTCGAAGGGAAAGGGCACTGTCGGCCTCGGTGCCGCTCCGCGGTGTGATCTCACTTCGCTGGCGCCCCTGGAATACGGCGACGCCTTCCACATGGAGAGCAGCTATTCCGAAGGATTTGCTCGGGTCGTCTATGACTATCTGAGCGAGGAGCTGTAATGACCCACGTGACGGTTCTTCCGATGATCCACACGATGGTCCTATGATGGACCGCAACGGTTCGGGCAAAAACTCATAACCGCATGGAAAAAAGGCTGAAGATCGGCATCCTCTACCCCGCATTTTCCGCGGAAGACGACTACCCGCGCCTCGCCGCCGCGTTGAAGCCCGCGGTGGACGTCCGGGTGGTTCATACCGACAGTCCGAACCTGCATCGTATCGACGAGACCCAGATCACCGGCAGCCGGGAATACATGTTGGCGGGCGCGGAGGAACTGCGTCCTCACCACGTTGCCGTCTGCATGTGGGCCTGTACCAGCGCGAGCTTTGCCTTCGGCGTGGAAGGCGCGCGCCGTCAGGCACAGAATCTGGCCGATGCGCTCGGCGTTCCGTCATCGAGCACGTCGCTGGCGTTCTTGCGTGCCTGCAAAGCACTCGGCCTGAAACGCGTTGCCGTGGCCGCGACATACCCCGAAGAACTGTCCACGCTCTTTCGCGATTTTCTCGAGACTGGCGGCCTCGAGGTGGTTCGCATGGGAAGTCTCGGGGTTTGGTCGGGGGACGAATCCGCGCTTATCGATCGCGACGAGGTGCTGCGCTTTGCCCGGGCCAACCATCATCCCGATGCGGAAGCCTTGCTGATCCCCGACACCGCGCTGCACACCGCAGGATTTATTCCCGAACTCGAAGCGGCGGTCGGCAAGACGGTGCTGACGGCGAACCAGGTGACGATGTGGGAGGCATTGCGGCTCGCGAACCGGTTGACGCCGCAGTCTGATTTGGGACGGTTGATGGAAGTCGATTCCTGAGGCTGAATTCGACAGATTCTGGCGGAACGGATATGTTCAAAAAGAACAATCTAACCTGGAACCTGGATGTTTGAGAGACAAAGAAGGAGACCGGCATGGATCGATTTATCGAAGTGACCTTGAGGAAACGTGGCGTGCGTTGCGTAGCGCGGTTGCTCGACGGCCTTGCGCCCAAGACGTGCGAGGCGGTGTGGAACGCTCTGCCCCAGGAGGGCGATGCCTATCACGCCAAGTACGCGAGTAACGAGGTCTACGCCCTGGTCCCACCATTCGCGCCGAGCGAGCCAGGCATGGAGAACCCGACGGTTACGCCGATCACCGGCGACCTGCTCTACTTCTACTTCCCGCCCGGCGCGGTCAACGTACCGTCGTTGCGCGAGGCCGCCTTCAGCACGGGCCTGGTCGATCTGGCGATCTTCTACGGACGGGACAATCTGATCCTGTCACCCAACATGGGCCTGGTCCCCGGCAATCGTTTCGGCGAGGTCACGGAAAATCTCGAGGAGATGGTGGAGGCGTGTTCGAACATCTGGCGCGAGGGATTCGCCGGAGAGCGGCTGACGTTCAGCCGGTTGGAGTAGATCGGGAACAGGCCAGGGTCGTACCAATCCTGCTTTTGACATTTTATCGACGCGTTATGGACGGGTAGATTACCCGAGTGCCAGGTCAAGCGGCTCCGGCTGATTCATCTTGTGTCCAGTATCGCGTGCAGTTCCGCCAGCGACTTGATTTCATGATCAGGTACGATGCCCGTATCGTTCAATATTTCGTCACGATTCAGCCACACCACGCGTATTCCGACGGCCTGCGCACCTTCGACGTCGGTTTCGAGCGAATCTCCCACGTGCAGCAACTGATCCAGCCCACAGCCTGCCCTTTTCGCCGCGATCTGGAAAGTCCTGGGATCCGGTTTCTCGATCCCGATATCCTGCGCGTAGACGACGAACTCAAAGCGTCCTTCAAGTCCGAAGTACACCGGGTAGTTGTTGCCGTTCGATAACAGACCCAGCTTGAAGCTCGGACCAAGGACATCGAGCATGGGCACGACGTCCTCGTAGGGTTCGATGTCGTTGTACCGGTGTTCCAGGTACACTTCGTTGAGCCGCGTCGAGAGATCGGGTCCCGTGTATCCGACATGATCAAGCATCCTGAGGAAGGACCTCCGCCGGATCTCGTCGAAATCTCTCACATTACCCGTGAACCCCTTTTCCTCCCGGTCGCGAATAGACCACATCTGTTCTACCGTTAGATTCCGGGTTCGCTCGCCCGGTATACGCCGCATCAGTTCATCGCGAACGGAATCCATGGATCGCATGATGACCCGGTCCGTGTCGATCAGGGTCTGGTCTACGTCGAAGGAAATCGCGGCGATGTTCACAGTTTACCCCGGGGTAGCTTCGATTAAAGCCAAACAGTCAGATTTAGATCGGAAAGTCGCACTTCAGCCTAAAGTACAGTATTTGGAAGTAGGGATCACTCTATAAACAATGTAAAGAAAACTTGACATAAAGAATAATATTATTTACAATATGTCATAATAAGGCGACACAACGCGCACTGCAATACATTTCATAATCTATCTTCGGGTGAGGAGGGCAGCAGACGATGCAACAAAGTACTTTACGCTACCTGCTGGAATTCGGCGGCTCCATGCTGGCCTATTCAGTCGTACTGGTGATGTCACTGACGTTTCTTAGAGAGAACCCCGATTCAACGTGGCAGACCCCGGTAACGGTGGCGCCTGTGATCCCATCGTGTTCATGATGCTGGCCATGATCCGCTACATCATGCGCCTGGATGAATTGCACAGGCGTATTTGTTTAGAGGCGGTAATCATCTCCTTTCTTGCCACCATGATGTTCTGCATCACCTATGGTTTTCTGGAAAACGTGGGTTTCCCACCGTTCAATACTATGTTTGTAGGCTTTGGCATGGTTATCTTTTATGCAATTGCCCAGCTACTCGTTCAATGGAAGTACCGATGAGAAACCGTCTGAAGGTATTGCGCGCCGAAAGAGACTGGACCCAGGCCGAGTTGGCGGATCGATTGAAAGTCTCGAGGCAGACGGTGAATGCCATTGAGAAAGGCAAGTATGACCCGAGCCTGTCCCTGGCCTTCAAGATCTCCAGGTTGTTTAACATGCCGATTGAAAATCTGTTTATTGACGAGGAGACTACGAATCTTTGAGCAGTAAACCGTAGTGATTGACCGTTGCTGAAACATCAAGTCCTCAGGCCTTCGTCACCAACTCAGTCCCTGGATGAGGCCGGACCTCAATCTCCAGACGGCCTGAAAGTTCGTCTTCGGCGACATCGAGCGCATAGTCCATCTGAATGGCTGAGACCCTACGCGCGCCCCGGCAGCCACTCTTCCCGGATCCATTCGTTCCATCGGCGTGCGAGATCCAGCCTCGATAGGCGGCGTTCGTCGGAATAGAACGGCTCCCCATGCCTGTAAGGCGGCGTTATATCCAGTCGATGTCCCGTTATCGCCTCTAAAGCATCCCTCCGGGCTCCAAAGCTCGAAATCCGATTCGCCCTGGCGTCCTCCTCCAGGCCGGCCAGGATTGTACCGGCCATTCGCGGGTCCGTCATCTGTAAGGCGAGTTGGAGGGCCGCGTAGCGAACGTCCGGGTTCGTATCGTCGAAGAGTTCTGGCAACGCCTTGGCGCACTCGGACCACAGATCCGAATGATTGCACAGCAGGTATATGATGGCGGCGCGGACGAAGGGAGAATCGTCTCTGAACGCTTCGGCAATTTCGGAAGCGTTTACCGGGGAAGTACCCATGGCAAGGGCACACAGCGCGGCGGCGCGGACGCGGGGATCCGAATGTCGCAAACACGTCCGGAAAGGTATCAGGACTTCGTCCGGCAGCGCGTCCTCGACCCCAACGAAAGAGAGGATGGCCGCTATAACGTGGTCCGGCTCACTATCTCCCAGCATCCCCAGTCTGGACGCTACGGATAGCGAGCGTAACACGGTCCGGATCTGGCGGGGCCAGATCACGGGATCACGCCGGGTTGCCGATGGCTCTGAGCCCAAGGCGGCCCGAACCGATACGAGACCGGCGCGTAGATCGGTCCATCCCGGCCGTTGCATGGACGATTCGACGAGGGCCGACTTCATTTCCTGGCTCGTCCATTCGGGCCGCACCTGCCACAGACAGGCCGCGGCGCCGAGGACCATCGGTCCGGCATACGAGGTGCCGTGCAGCCGCGCATATCGGCGGGGCAGTTCGTCCATCTTTCCATAGTAGTGTTGCTCAATCTCCTCGTCGGTTCCGTGGGGCAGCACGATGTTTTCAGCCGGAGCCAGGATTTCGGGTATCCACTTCCCTTCGAAGGTCGTTCCCCGGCATCCGGGAAAAACTCCCGCGCTCCCGGGATCTCCATTCGATGGAATCACGACCCCGCCGACAGAAAGAACGGAAGGAGCCGCCGCTTCCGCCATAACGACCGTCCGGTCAGGTATGTTCCCCGAACCGGATACGACAAGAACCCCCTCGGACGCGATTTCTTCGCACAACACCCTGACCGGATCCGCCTGCCAGGGCAGGAGACTTGCGTCTATAACGCTTCTTCTTGCCGATAGAACCCCCCGTATCTCATACTTCCGCCAATTGTCCCGGATCCATTCCAGGGACCTGAGATGTGCTTCTTCGCGTTTTTCCGGCTGCTGGCCCTGGCCGCGGAAATACTGGGCAATCAGGAAGAGATCGGCATCGGGAGCCAGGCCCTTGAACAGGCCCCAGGATTCGGCGCCGGAACCCGCGGCTGCGGCCGCGGCCCAGAGCCCGTGCGCGCCGCCCTTCCATGGCCCGGGTTCCGCGTTGAAAACCTTCGGTCCCGGATTGGGATCCATCACCATTACTTTGTACGTTGTGCGGTGTGGGTTCGTGGTTATATCGGGGTGGTTCGGGAAATCGCCGTCGACAATGGCGATACGGACGCCTTTTCCCGTTAACTCTTCGGGTACGTTCAGGAAATCTCGCAACGCTGGCCACATATACCCTCCCGCCGGTATCTCGTACGATGAATGATCAGTCACGACAGCATGATTGCCCCGTCCCGCTCTGTATTGACTTGCCTGGCCGGGTTTTGGTTTCGTCTACGGAGATTCATATTCTTTTTTTCAAACGGTTCCTCATCGTGGCTCGTCGTAAATAGTAGAGCGTCACCCGTTACAGACGGCCATCCGCGGCGGGGCGCCACCCGTGAGAGACTGTCACCCGCGGTGGAGCGTTACCCACGGCGGAGCGCCCCGGACGCCAGGTCGCCATATGCATGAGAACTGCTTCGATTTTATTTGCTCTCAGGTTGATGATCGGATCCGCACATGACTGTCGGTGATCTTTATGAAACATACACTGCTCAACTTACGAAGCACGCTCGACGGCTGACCGCGGACAAAGACAACGCGGACGATCTGCTACAGGAAACGTTCATTCGGGCCATGAGAAACCTGCGTCTGCTCAAATCGCTATCACCCCACCGGAGGCGTGCCTGGCTGTTCAGGACCATGGGCAATCTGTTCGTGGACAAGCAACGTGCCCGGCGGAGAGAAAGGGCATTCCTCGGGACATTACACCAGATCCTAAAGGAGGAGTCGATCCAAAAAACCGCCGGATGGCGGTCTGATACGGATGCGCATATTTTCGAAACGATCAGCATACCGGAGATTATGAGGCACATACCGGAGAAAGATCACGATCTCTTTCATATGCGTTTCGTAACGGGAATGACCAGCGAGGAAATCGCCAGTCGGACGGGGATTCCGGCTTCGACGGTCCGTTTCCGCCTGCACGTGGCCATCAGGAAGCTGCGTGCGCGAAAATCCCGATTCGCCTGACGATACGTCGGCATCAAATACGCGGGAGTACGATGCCGAGGCACCCCGGTTACTGGTTCCCGTTTGCGGATGCATGCCAAACCAAAGGACAGGAGGAAGACAATGAACTTAGAAGAGCGCGCCCCCCGGTCGGTTCGAATCAATTGTGGCACCCTGGACATGCGGGAAACCACGGAACAGGTGGCGTCCAGGATTTTGCATGTCAATGCCGGCACCGTACTGGTGACGCCGGAAACCAGAGACTTTCTGTCGATGTTTTCCAATAACATGGGAACCCTGATCGAAGTCTCCAAAGAAGTCCGGCTGAAGACGGTCATGGCGGATGAGATCATGGGCCGGGATGCGTTTTCCGGAGAAGTAGAACCACTTCTTATTCTGAACATGAGCAACATCACGCTGGAACCGGATGTCACCGCCGAAGGAGTGGACGAATCATGGAGTGAAATCATCAACATGGGGAACATCCTGTATCCGGAGCACGTGGCCGGACCGATTACGAATAAACTGACGTCCAATATGGGCGGCCTCACGTCGTACAGGGCCTCCGCGCAACTCATTAACGGAGACGTCGTGCTGGATGAAGTCTATCTGGCGTCGCTGTCCGACGGCGTGGACCTGGTCATCACCGGAAATCTCAGGATTCCGGAGCCCGTGCCGAACGACGCGCTCGATCGGAAGCTCAATACCGTACACGTCAGGGGCGATGTCCTCTGCCGCGCGGGAAACGTTCGCATGCTTCGCTCCAAGTATGATCCCGGGGCCGGTACTCCGCAGACGACCGTCGTGCCCGACGACCATGAACTGGTCGAACGCGACCTGTCCCTGACCGCCGGAAGCATCCGGTCGTGGAAGGGGAGGAAGATCTATGCTAACGGGAACGTCACGATTCATGAAGACATAGACGCAAACGCATTAGACAGGGCGCTCGACGGTCTCGTCTGCACGGGCGAGGTCCTGTGCCCGGAACCGCTGAGCGAAGTCTTTTCGAGCGTATGCGATACACTGAACACCGATGTCTTCTTCTATGAGGGCACCCTCTGGGTCGTGGAGACCGATCTCACGCTTCGCAAGTCGCGTCTGGATCTGATCGACGGGACCGCCACGTTGTACAATTCGGGAAACGTGACTATTGAAGAAGGCGTGGACGCCGGGGTCCTCTATGATCGTCTGGCCGCAGTTTACAACTGGGGTACGATAACCTGCTTTCCGGACCAGATGAGCGCGCTTGAAGCAAGAATGGTCGTCAATGAAGGCACGATGCACGACGCGACCGAAGAGGCGGAAGCAGACGAAGAGGCGCAGGGGGAGCAGGGAGAACACGAAGAGCACGAAGACGGAACGCTTACGATAAACGCGGGGACCTACAAGCTATAGCCGGGGCGAACGGCCGCCGGCCGTGAATGGAAATGAGACCGTTCCTGCAATCGCTCACCGATATACATCTGCACTCCCACCTGTCGTTTATACTTCGATGCCTATGCCGCGAGGCTCGATCGCTTCCAACTCCCGGGCCTCTGACCGCATGGCATGATAAAGATCCCAACGGAGTTGCAGGTTAACCCAGAACGAGGGCGATACGTCGAAGTACTTGGCCAGCCGCAGCGCCGTGCCTGGTGTAACACCGCGTCGGCCGTTTACCAGTTCGTTCACCCGCTGATAAGGAACGTTAAGGGCGGCAGCCAACTCGCGCTGCGACGACTTCATCGGAATCAGGAACTCTTCCAGCAACACCTCACCCGGATGGGTTAGGATGCGGTTCTCCGGTAACATTTGTCCTCCTGTCATATATTCTCCGGTAACATTTGTCCTCCTATCGCATATTCTTAGTTAACGTATACAGTAGACAAAAGCTGGATAATCTAGAATCGAAACTCGGCCAGACTTGTACCGATGACCCATTCAAAGTTATTCAAAGACGACAGCGCATTAGCAGAATGCATCCGACGTACCTTTGGACTCGACAGTTCCGCGTTTCCCCTTCACAAGATTGGTGCAGGTTTCAAGAGCATTGTCCTGGGAAGCCCCGCCGGCCTGGTTTTCCGGGTGGCGCGGAACGAGAAGGCTAAGACAGGTCACAGAAGGGAGTGCCATGTCCTTTCAAAGCTCAAGTCCCTTCTTCCCGTTGAGGTACCGGAGGTCCTGGGTTACTGCGAGGTATCGGACGACTTCCCTTTCGGAGTCATGATGCAGCAGAAAATCGAGGGGCCGTCCCTGGGTTCGGTACTTAAGCGATCGCAGCGGGTAAAGCCAATTGCGGATTTAATGGGAGAGTTGGTTCTCGCCATACAGAAGATCAGTCAGGACGACCTGCCGGAACTGCCGTCATCCTCAGCTCCCCAACCGGAAGAAACATGGTCATACGCATACTCCTTCTTGAAAGCGACCCTTACGCCACGCGAACTGTGCAAAGCACAAGACTGGTGGGAACAGTACTGCGAGAACTGGGAACTGGGTTGTCCGGTCCAACGGTTTTCTCACGGTGACCTGTGGCATGAACATATCCTGTTCAATGCGACCGATGAACCACGGGTCGCAGGGGTCCTCGACTGGGAATACGCGGGATTTGGCGATCCCATCTTTGATTTTATACCGCAGATGAGCCTGGGTCGTGAATATGTGACCTACATGCTTGAGGCATACCAGGCGAAAGGAGGTGAATTCGGCCCTGACGCCCTCCCGCGTATTGAGCTGTACCTCCCCTACAGGGAACTCGGTGGGCTGTGCTACTGCCTGGAAACCGGCGACATGCGTGAAGCCCAGTTCTGTGTAGAGAAGTTCAGGACTGTTCTTGGTCCCAGCTAGATAGATTTCCAGATAGCATGCCACATCCTTCTGGCAGCCGCACCCTTCTGGCAAGTAAAGGACGGACAATCATTCAGTACCTCACTATGACCACCCGTGATGTTGAAAACCTGCTTGTCCGCCTCGGACTGGATCACGGTCGGGTTCATCTCATCTCAGGAGGCTGGTCTTACTGGACCTTCGAAGTCGAACTGAGGGGTCAGGGTGGGCAGGACGAGTCCTTCGAACCCGGATGGATCTTCCGTTTTCCCAGGAACAGTGTCGTCGCCGGAAACCTGCAAAAAGAGCAGGCGGTACTGCCCGTTGTTGCCTCACGGGTTGCCTTCGACGTACCGCGATTCGAGCACGTGGGTACCTGGCATGACCAGCCTTATGCGGGGTACCGACGGATACCGGGTCGACCCCTGTCCGGCCATCCACTTACCGGCAGCAAACTGGCCGATGAAGCGGCAGGATCCATAGCGGAGGCGCTCTCCTCACTGCATGACATTCGCACCTCGCTGGTCGCCGAAGTCTGTGCCGTGGAACCCACGGTCGACGCGTGGCGGCGGCGCTACCACGAGCTGAGGGACACTGTCCGTGCCAGGGTATCGCCCCTACTGGACTCACGCGTTCTCGAAGCGGTAGAATGTGGTTTCAACCGGTTTCTCGACGAGGAACTCGCTACGCTGAACGACATCGCACTGGTGCACTGCGACCTGGGCTGTGAGCATATCCTGATCGGCGATGACGGAAAGACTGTGACCGGACTGATTGATTTTGAAGACGTGACCATCGGCGATCCAGCGATCGATTTCGTCGGTATCTTCGTCACTTATGGCATGGAGGCCGTTGAACGGATTCGTGACTACTATCAGCGCGCGTTGGATGTCCAGCGAACGCTGGACGAACGATTCGAGCAGAGGCTTCGTTTCTACACGTGGATGGCTTCCTGCCACGAGATATTATACGGGTTGGAGGAAGGAAGGGAGGATCTCGTGGAGGACGGAATTAAAGGACTGCGGATACGACTCGGCCATGCTGGGCTGCTATGACTTGTGCATAAATATGCGGATTCAAACGCGCTAATCTGTAATGTTCGCCGGGTTACAGCAAATCCGCAACGCCCGCCAAGCGGCCAAGTCTCCAATCTACGCAGCTATTTCATTCATACCGCAGGGTATCCGCCGGGTTTGCCCGGGCCACGCTGACGACACGGAAACTCACCGTCATCAACGCAATGACCAGGACGACCGCGCCGGCGGCAATGAAAGCGGCAGGACCGACGTCCGCCCGATAGGAGAACAGTTGAAGCCATTGCCGCATGGCGAGATAGGCGATCGGCCCGGCCAGCGCGGTTGCGATCAGCACCAGGTAGACGAACTCCCTCAGGAGCAGGCCCGCCGTCTGAACCACCGTGGCGCCCAGAATCCTCCGCATCCCTATTTCCTTCGTACGCCGCGCCGTCATGAATGAGGCCAGTCCAAACAGCCCGGCACAGGCCATGAAGACCGCAACGGACGAAAAAACGCCGAATACCTCGCGGAGTGTTGCCTCCGCCGCGTAGAGCCGGTCGTAATCCTCATCGAGAAAAGAATACACCATCGGAACGTCCGGCATCAGTTGTTTCCAGGTTTCTTCGATCCGGGAGATCGTGCCTGTTACGTCATCGGTATTGAATCGAATCGCGTAGAAGGGCAGGTTGTCTCTGGGCCAATGCCTGATGATCATCGGTTCGATGCGATGATGAAGCGACCGCATGTGGAAATCCGCTATCACGCCGATGACGCGACGATCGTGCGCCCAGGGATGTCCGATGTGGATCATGATCGCCTGATCGACGGCCTCATCGGGAGAGCCCCATCCCAACTGCCGCATGGCGGTTTCGTTGATCATCACGGCTTCATCCCAGTCCGTTCGACGCGATCTCGAGGGAATCCGGCCCGCCAGCAGTTCCATCCCGAATACGCCGATAAAATCATCGGTGATCGCCCAATCGAGCATGGTTTGAATGTCCGCCTGCGGCAAATCGGCCCGCCGTGTTCCCGTTGTGGGAAGCAGACCCTTGCGCCCCGTGCGGCCGGGAAGCATCAGGGTGGTACCGATGTGTTCGATTTCCGGGAATTGCTCCAGAGATTCTTTGAAAACAGGATACTGATCCACGAAGGTCGGAAAACTGGACGCCCCCACAAGCACTCGTTCCGGCCGCAGCCCCAGCCGTTTGCCCTGAATGTAGTCCAACTGAGCGGTGAATACCCAGGTGCTGCCGAGCAGCAATATCACCATCATGCACTGGCCCATGACCAGCAGACGCCGCACCAGGTGGCGGGTTACGCTGATCGCTGCCTTGCCCTTCAAGTGTTGCGCCGGAGTAAAGGCCGCCATGAAAAACGCGGGATAGCTGCCGGAAATGAACCCTACCAGAAGTGTTATCGCGGCGATTCCAATCCAGAACTGCCAGGACCGAAAAATGTCGAGGGCGATGGTCTTTCCCGTGAGATCCTGGAAGAGCGACAGACTGAGCGCGACGAGGACCAGCGCAGACACGATTGCGACGCAGGTGATACCGAAGGATTCGCCCATGTACTGGCGGACCAATTGGCCCCGGTTCGCGCCGAAGGCCTTCCGCAGCGCGACCTCCCGGATACGCGTGAGCGAACGGGCGGTCGCCATGTTCATGAAGTTGAAACAGGCAAGCAGGATGACCACGACCGCCAGCGCGGCAAGCAACAGCAGGTACATGCCGTTGCCGTTCTCTCCGGCCTCGTTCTCGAGATGTGAGTGCAGGTATATATCGGTCAGCGGTTGCACGCGGGGAACCATCGTGATATTCTCCGCTTCCCACCGTTCGCCGAACCGGTCTTTCAGAACATCCGTCACTTTCTGCTGGAAGGCGACCGGGTCCACGTCCGGCGACAGCAACAGGTAGGTATAGAAAGCAGGCCAATCCCATTGCTCCAGAGAGTCCTCTCCGTAGAAACCGAGCGACCCCTTGATTCCCAGGAAGAAGTCCGCCTGGAAATGCGAGTGTTCGGGCATGTCGCGCGTCACGCCGGTGACCGTGAAAGACCACGTATCCAGCGTTACCGTCTTACCGAGGGGGTCGGCGCTTCCGAAGTACTTGCGCGCCATGGATTCGCTGATGACCACCGTCATCGGATCTTGCAGCGCCTCGTCGGGATTGCCCCGCACCAGGGGAAAAGAAAAAACATCGAAGAGCCCGGGGTCCGCCCAGAATACACGGTCCTCAAAGTACGACCGGTCTTCATAACGTATGATCCACCCGCCAAATGGCGGACTGAGGCGGACAGATGACTGAACCTCGGGCAGAAGACGTTGCAAGGCGGGTCCGAGGGCGGAGCTCGTCTTCGCGTTGGTCCCGTTCACGACGCGGTAGATCCGGTCCGCGTTCGCATGATACCGGTCATAGGCACGTTCATCTTGTATATACAGACCGATGAGGACCACGCAGGCCATGCCCACGGCCAGATTCAGGATATTGAGCGCGGCATAGGGCTTATGCCTGAGCAAATGTCTCGTACTGACCGTGAAGTAGTGTTTCAGCAAGACGCAACTCCGTTACCGGATCCGCTCCTCGCCCCGAATCCGGTTCTCTTCCATGATCTGCCGCAAAATGCCGGTGTCGGTTACGTGCCTGTATGTACTCCACCTTTCGCGGATGCACACATTTCCCAGCACGTCTCTTACCGCGGCAACGTACAATTCGTCTTCGAAACCGGAACTTTCGACCAGGGTTCCATCGATATCGAATATCGCGGCGATCTTTGTAGTTGTTTCCATGCTATTCCAATGATGCAGCGTAAGCGTGTCGGAAGGATCAATTCCGCGTTTCACGAGCCTGTTGTATAACCTCTTCGATAAACACAGCCTTGGCGGCCTGGTAGGATTTTCGATCTCCATTAGTTCTTTCCAACAAATCGATTTTTAAGTCCCTGTATGCTTCGGCAAAGCGCTGGTTTGATCTCAGGTAATCCCTGAACTGAATCAGCTTCGTCCACTCCTCGCTGGTTTCTTCAACCATGTGGATGTGATGTGTACACGGCTCGCCCTTCTGGAAGTAATGCCTGCGGGGTATGCCATTCTCTCCCTTGAAGGCGTATCCCAGATTGGCGAGAGGCGCGATGCATACCCTGGCTGTTTCAAAGTCGTCGACGGCAATCGCAATATCGAGGATCGGCTTGGCGGGCATACCGACGATCGCCGTGCTGCCCACGTGCTGGATATCGACGATGTGATCTCCAATCGCTGACTTGATGATCTCCTGCTCGGATTCGTAAAGAACCGGCCATTCGTTGCGGTAGGGAGAGAGACTCAAGGCACCCCGTTCTAAACCGAGCGGAGGACGGAGATGTGACGAATCTGGTAAGTGATCCCGCATATTCTGTTTCGGACCTCATTTTCATCATTTCAATAATGAATGGTCTTTCAAATAGGTGATGTCAGGAGTAACTTTAGCGGTGGTATGTCCTGTTATTAGTCTTGATTCAATACGAGCGCTCACATGCCGATTTATGGAAGGGGAAATTGATGTCTGCAGTCTTTATAGCTCTGCTGGTATTAATGAACAGTACAAGCCAGGCCAATCAACAGGAAACAGATAAGAACGAATTCCTGGCAGCAAACGACCGATACGCAGAACTCGTGGAGAAACTGAAAGCAGACGTAACGTCGGTGGATTTTGATGAACTTCGCAGAATATACGTTAAAACTGAACACTACGCGCCATATGCGAGTTCGGAAAGAAAAGATCGGCTAACATGAACGAGGGTATGAATGAGGAGGACTGGGGTAAATGTCTCGAATCTGCGACACGTATACTGTCCTACAGTTACATCAGCCTGGATGCACACTATGGAGCCATGATTTGTTCAAGAAACAACAACGACACAGAAGCCGGTGATTTCCACGAATCCGTTTTGGATGGCCTGCTCAAGTCGATATGGGCAAGTGGTGACGGCAGGTCGCCGGAGACAGCGTTTTTTTGTACAAGCCTGCAAGAAAGGTGGGCTTTTCTGGGGCTGCACGGTCTAGTATACAACGTGAAGGATCTGGAAGTCCACGATGGTCTCTATTTTGATGTAGTGCATGTAACAAGTCTCGCAGACAGCAGTCAGTTTAAACTATATTTCGATGTGACGACACCGTTGAGGCGTGGTCGTCGATAGGATTGGACAATTCAGGCCAATCGTGTTATTTTGCGGAGTCTTTTTAAAAGATAAACGGAAACGATCAACAGAATCGCCTCAGGGAGGAATACGGAGATGTTAGTCAAACTGGCGCTGCCGAAGGGAAGCCTGCAGGAATCCACCTTTGAACTTATGCGTAAGGCGGGTTTTCATTGCACGGTCAGCAGCCGGTCCTATTCCCCCTGGGTGGATGACGAGGAACTGGAAATCATGCTGATCCGGGCCCAGGAGATCGGCCGTTACGTGGAGGACGAGGTCTTCGACGCGGGGCTTACGGGCAAGGATTGGATCGTGGAGACCGGGGCGGACGTGGTGGAGGTGGCGGAACTGGTATACGCCAAGCACACCCGGCGGCCCCTGCGGTGGGTGCTGGCCGCTCCCGAGGCTTCGGGCATTCGCAGCGTCCAGGACCTGGAAGGGAAGCGTATCGCCACCGAAGTCGTCAACATCACTGAGAGCTATTTGAAAAAGCACGGCGTGACCGCGAAGGTGGAATTCTCCTGGGGCGCCACGGAGGCCAAGGCCCCCGACCTGGTGGACGCGATCGTGGAAATCACCGAAACGGGCGGTTCGATCCGAGCAAACAAACTGCGCATCCTCGATACCTTGATGGTGTCCACCAACCGGCTCATCGCGAACAGGAAGAGCTGGGAAGATCCGGACAAGCGGCGCAAGATCGAGAATATCGCCCTGCTGCTCAAAGGCGCCATGCTCGCCGAGGAAATGGTCGGCCTGAAAATGAACGTAAAACGCGCGGACCTGGCTGCCGTAACCGCCCTGCTGCCCGCGCTGCAGAACCCGACCGTTTCACCTCTGGCCGACGAAGAGTGGGTCGCCATCGAAGTGATGATCGAGGAGCACACCATTCGGCAGCTGATCCCGGCGCTCAAGCGGGCCGGCGCCCAGGGCCTGGTGGAGTACCCGCTGAACAAGGTGATCTACTAACGCATGGCTGCCTCGACGCGCGATAGGACCGGTGACCCCACGGCCGGCGATTCGCCCAAAGTCGGCTCCACCGCCAGCGCCCCCGGTGATGCCATCCCAGGCGACTCCGGTGGTACGCCCATCAACGACTCCAGTGCCCGGACCGTAAAGGCGGCAGTCCGCGCCATGTCCGGATATACCCTGGTCCAGCCGGACTGTCCGGTAAAGCTCAACCAGAACGAATGTCCCTTCGACGTTCCCGAAGACCTCAAGCGGGAGATCGTGGACGAAGCCCTGGCGTACAACTGGGGCCGGTATCCCGGTTTCGTTCCCCGGGAGACCAGGACGGCCATCGGCAAGCGGCACGAGTTGGGTCCCGAACACATCCTGATCGGCAATGGCTCGAACGAACTGATCCAGGCACTCTTCCAGGCTACTGTCGTTCAGGGTGGCCAGGTGGTTCTGCCCGCGCCGACCTTCACGCTGTACGCCCTCATGGGCCGGGTCGCGGGCGCCGAGATTCGGACCGTTTACCTCGACCGCGATCTGACTTTCGACGTGGAACGGCTGGTGGAGGAAAGCGCCCATCCCGGCGTGAGGCTGGTGGTGCTGTGTTCGCCGAACAACCCGACCGGTTCGATGATTTCAATGGAGGATACCGCGCGGATCGTCGAAGCGACCAGGGGACTGGTCGTGGTGGACGAGGCCTATTTCGAGTTTGGCGGCGTGTCGTGCATTGAGCTGCTTGGCCGACATCCCAACCTGGTGATCACGCGGACCTTTTCCAAGGCCCTCGGCGCGGCCGGACTTCGGCTGGGTTATCTCGTCGCCGATCCGTCGCTGGCGCGAGAAATCGAGAAGGTCAAACTTCCCTACAACGTAAACGCCATCTCCCTGATTGCGGCAAAAAGACTGATTGGGCAGGAAGCACTTATCGAGGAACGGGCGGCGTTGATCCGATCGGAAAGGCGACGGGTCTTCGAAGGTCTCCGGGACCTGCCGGGCATCCGGCCCTTTCCCTCGCACGCCAACTTCGTTCTCTTTGAGTCGGAACGCCCGGTATCGGAGATCTTCCAGGGATTGATCGAGCGCGGCGTGCTCATCCGCGACGTCAGCCGCTATCCCTTGCTGGAGCGGTGCATGCGGGTCACCATCGGCCTGCCGGAAGAGAACGACGCCTTTCTCGCCGCACTGAAGGAAGTGCTGGCCGCGTAGGGTCGGAGGTTGGACGTTTCCGAATGTACGTCAGATTAGCCGTTCCGGAAGACACCGATCGCCTGCTCGAACTCATGCAGGGACTGGCGAGATATGAAGACTATATCGACCAGTTCTCCGTAACGCGCGAGAGCATCCTCGAGCACGGTTTTGGCGATAAGCGTTTGTTCACCGCGTTCGTTGCCGAGCACGACGACGATCTGATCGGGATGGCGGTTACCTATCCGATCCACTGGACCTATACTCTGCGGCCAAAGCTCGTGCTTAAAGAACTGTTTGTCGTCGAGGCTGCTCGAAATATGGGAGCGGGGAAGGCCCTGATGGAGTCGGTGACTTCACACGCCGGGTCCATCGGCGCGTCTGAAGTCATCTGGACGGTCATGACCGGGAACGCCGCCGCCGAAAAGTTCTACAGAGGGCTGGGAGGAAATCCTGACTTAAAGTGGAACAACTGGACGCTGAGTCTGGACGAGTAGGGGCGTATGTCGAGGAGCGGACGACCCGGTTACAAGGAGCGGACGACCCGGTTATTCGGCCGATCGAAGACCGCCAGCCTTCCTGGCCTTCCGCGCCTTGCACTTTGCCACCACAATGAATATGGCAAGCGCCAACGCGCCTCCGTAAATCGCGAAGGCCGGCGTGTCCGCGCCCTGATCGCCCAGAACGTAGTTGAACGCGCCGCCGGCAAGTATGCCGAACATCAAGGCGAGCAGGGCCTTTACGAATGCGGGCATGAGGGGACGAGTTCCTCCGGCAGTCATTATAGCTCCTCCAATCAGCCTGACCAGAGACCAAACCTGGCCGGTGTCTCAGTTTGACGGCGTGTGCAGGAAAGAAAGACACAGGCACGCGCTATCTCTTTTCTAACTGAGCATCGAACGTACCGAAGTGATTACGGCCGGCCATGTCACAGAACCCGGCACCATGAATTCGTGATGCCCGGCGCCTGGAATGACCAGGTGCTCTATCTCATCTCCGGCATTCCGCGCCGCCTCCGTGTAAGCTTCCCCCAATGCCGGCGGTACGACCCAGTCGTGTTCCGCGCTAATCACGACCTGTCGCAGACCGAGGGGCAGCAATTCGGCAGGCGATCCGCATCGGTACCGTTCCTCCATCCTTTCAAGTGATACGCTGGGCCCACCAAGCAGTTCCGTCACGACCCCCTCGCGGCATTCGGCGTCCGCGTGGGGCGAGAATGCCTTCAGGTCTCCCGGGCCACCCAGTACGACTGTCCCGCGCAGCCGCAGCGGGTCTGCCGTCCACAGCGGGCTTTTCCCGGACAGCCGGTGGCGCGCGGCCGTCCACAGCGCCAGATGGCCTCCTGCCGAGTGACCGATGGTGATGACGCGATCCAGATCGAGATCATGATCTCCGGCCAGCGTGCGAAGATGATCCGTCGCATTCCCGGCGTCGAGAAACGTCCCCGGCCATCCGCCGCCTTCCTGGTCCACGCACCGGTATTCGACGTTCCAGGTCGCGATACCCTCATCCCGCAGGGCGTCGGCCAGCGCGTTCGCGTTGTGCAGATCTGCGTAGAGCGATAGCCAGCAGCCTCCGTGGATGACCACGGCAACGGGATGAGGACCACGACCGGTCGGCAGCCTCAGTTCGCCGAACTGTGCTGGGGCCGGTCCGTAGGCCGATACGACGTCCGCGGGGTTGCTCGGCAGCGCGTTGACCGCGTCGGGTGTCACAAGGGGATGATTATCGGAGGTGAATCTGGTGGCCATAGTGGGATCGCGCTATGCGCTGGCGGACGAGGACGGCACCCCAGGCGGATTTCACGGTAGAAAACGATCTTGCTCTTCAGGCGTGGGCACGCGACACGCATCGCGTTTGCCGAACCACCGGTACCGGTTACGTGCCACGATGCGGTAGACGAAATCGCGCAGGGGGCGGGGAAAAACATATAGGACGGCGACCAATCGCCATGCACCGCCCAGTCGACTCAGCGCCAGCAGGACGGCGTTTGACTGCTCGTAACGCCTGTCTGTTTCGAGGAAAACGAAGGATCGGGGACCGCCGGCCTGGGAATTGCCCGCCGGGGTACCGTCCGTCTCGTGGGCCTCGCCCTCGTCCTTCAGCCCCAGCAAGCGATGCGCGGTTTCACCCTGTAGCGGAGCGTATCGGAATCGATCCTGTTTATCTGCCCGCAGCACCAGGTCGACGAACCGGTTGCACAGGCCGCACACACCGTCGAAAAACAGAATCGGCTGCCTGTTTTCCGATCCGCTATGGGCGGATTCGTTCACCGCGCCCAGGTCTTGTTCTCAAGGACCGACTGGGTTTCGTAGATCGATCCGCCTCTTACCGGACCGGGATAGGGCATGCGGACGGGCAGGTCGGCCATGCGAGGCGCGTTGGTCGGTTCGCCCCGCAGCAGGTTTCCGTTGAAGTCGTCCCATTCGCCCGCGCCGGTCAACGGCCAGGCGTCGGCGGCGACGTACTGGAACAGGAGGAGGCGCCGCGGCGCGCCGGAATAGTTCGGCGCCGAACCGTGCAGCGTCCGGACGTGGTGGATCGATATCCCGCCCGCGGGCACTTCGAGCGCCACGACGTTTTCCGGGGTAAAGTCGGGATCGGTCACCGCGCCGCAGAACCGGCCGTCCTGATGGTGGTCGTAGGTCGGCCCTTTGTGGGAGCCGGGTACCACCAGCAGGGCGCCGTTGGCTTCGGTCATCTCATCGATGCAGACGCCGACGGCCAGGATATCGTCGTTGGTATGGGGATAGAACGACCAGTCCTGGTGCCATTCCACCGGGCTGCCGTAGTCCGCGGACTTCATGTTGAGCTTGTTGCCGTTGGTCCGGATGCCGTCGCCGATCAGCTGCGCCACGATGTCCAGGATGCCGTCGTGCTTAATGGTACGCATGTATACGTCGTGGTGATCGATCGGGCTCTTAAGGCGGCGCACCTGTGGATCGTGCGACGTGTGGCCCGGCTCGAGATCGTAAAAATCCGTGTGTTCGGTAAAGGCGGCGGCTTTCTGGACGAATTCGTCCGTCACCCGCTGCAGATCCGCGACTTCGGCATCCGAAAGCACTTTGTCGACGGTCAAATAACCATTTTCGTGGTAGGAATCAACCTGCGCCTGGGATAACATCTAAACCTCCAATTATGGGACTACTTGCCGTCAACTGTACCCCGCCTCGTTCGGCCGCGGAAGACGCGCTTCGACCGGCGGCAGGACCGGTCCGCCTCGCCGTGGCTCGGACAGGTAGTAATAGGCGGTACTCGAGTAGTCGTTGCTCAATTTGTTTGCATGGCCATGCTCGATGGACATGCGGAAACTCTTCCTGAACCGGATCGGATCTTCGATGTGATACCGGTAGACAGTGTTCTTGCCCTTGAATCTCCAGCCGGGGTTCCCGCTGTAGAGAATGATCCCGTGATAAGGCGCCTGAAACTCCGTCGTGGGACCGTACGCGCCGTGGTACCAGTCCTCGGTGCCTGTGCCGTGCAATGAGGGCGGCCACGCCTCGCCGTCGATGAACATCATGTCGTCGCCTTCGCCGTACCAGTCGTTCGGGTTCCTTTGAAAGCAGTCGATGTCCAGGTGGGCGCCGCAGTAGATACCATCGCCCTCGACGTCGCAGATGACATAGTTGTCCTTATCGCTCGTATTCAGCCAGCGCGGGTCGTTTCGATAGGCTTCGGGATCGAGCCTTTCTTCGAAGGCCCAGCCCTTCGTATCGGCTTCCCTGCGCCACTGTACGTGAAAATACGCTTGATCCGCCACCGCGTCAACGGTGGGATACGTCTCGTAGTCGATATAAAAGTAATGGAAGTAGCCTTCCTCACCCTGGTTTTCCACTTCCAGCACAGCCTTTTTCCGGAAGGGCATGGGCCACCAGGAGTTGAACCCCTTGCCGTCCTGCGGGCTCATCTGAAGTGGCGCGGTGATGAAATCCTTGCGCATGCCGTGACCCAGCCCGAAGAAATCGCCGATGGGACACTCCACACTCGGTTCCGTACTGCCGTCCCAGTACATGCGCAACACGATCCGGCGGCAGTAGTCCTCGGACGGGAGCCCGAGCGTCATCCAGATGTGCTTGATGCAACCCGGCGCATTGATCTCGCCGATGACGCGTTTCTCACCGGCTTCGATCCGCCAGGCGTCGGTGTTGGCGCCGGTGGCGTCCCAGCTGGAAATCCGAAGACTCCTGTACGACCGCAGCGTGGGCAGGGACGCCAGGCTGGTCTGACCGATCATGGATCCTCCCTCTTGATGGATGGTGCGGGTGCACTTCGAGATACGGTGAGTATAGTGCTTCGCGGATCACGCGCCGCCCTCGACGTTGTTCCGTCATCCGCCGAATCGCGCTTCATTCCGCCCCGAAAATAGCTACGAATCGTCCGTCACCCGCCGTACTTCGGCTCGTCCGGACGCGGAAGCCGCGCTTCGGCCGGCAACAGGGCCGGTCCGCCGCGCCGCGGTTCGGACAGGTAGTAATACGCCGTGCTCGAGTAGTCGTTGCTCAGCTTGTTCGCGTGGCCATGCTCGATGGAAATCTGGAAGCTTTTACGAAACCGGATCGGATCCTCGATATGGTAGCGGTAGACCGTGTTCTTGCCCTTCCACCGCCACTCGTCGGTGCCGCTGTATAGGATGATGCCGTGATAAGGCGCGTTGTACTCGTCCGTCGGGCAGTAGGCGCAGTGGTACCAGTCCTCCGTGCCGGTCCCGTGCAGCGAGGGCGGCCAGGCCTCGCCGTCGATGAACATCATGTCGTCGCCTTCGCCGTACCAGTCGTTCGGGTTGCGCTGAAAGCAGTCGATGTCGAGGTGAGCGCCGCAGTAGATGCCGTCGCCCTCCACGTCGCAGATGACGTAATTGTCCTGCTCGCTCAGGTTTTCCCAGCGTGGATCATTCCGGTAAGCTTCCGGTTTCAGCCCTTCTTCGAAGGCCCAGCCCCGGGTGTTGGCTTCCCGGCGCCACTGCACGTGAAAGTAAGCCTGGTCCGCCACCGCTTCAACCGTGGGATACGTCTCGTAGTCGATGTAGAAGTAGTGGTTGAATCCCTCGGCGCCCTGATTCTCCACTTCAATCACGGCCTTTTCCCGGAAGGGCATGGGCCACCAGGAATTGAATCCCTTGCCGTCCTGCGGGCTCATCTGCAGCGGCGCGGTGATGAAATCCTTGCGTATGCCGTGACCCAGGCCGAAGAAATCGCCGATGGGGCACTCCACGCTCGGTTCCGCGCAGCCGTCCCAGTACATGCGCAACACGATGCGCCGACAGTAGTCCTCGGACGGGAGTCCCAGCGTCATCCAGAGGTGCTTGATGCATCCCGGGCCATTGATCTCGCCGATGACGCGTTTCTCCCCGGCTTCAATGCGCCAGAAATCGGCGTTCTCGCCCGTGATATTCCAGCTGGAAATCCGGCGGCTCTCGTAAGCACGCAGCGAGGGCAGCGACGCCAGGCTGGTCTGACCGATCATGGATCCTTCCTTTCTATGATTTACCTTTTCTAATAGTTCAGAAACTGATGTAACATATTGTAATATCGTCGGTTACATTCACCACTTCGGCATCCCCACCGTCACCAGCGCTTCCGCCACCTGTCCGAAGGGCCGCCCGCCCACGGTCAGGTTCAGCGCCACGGGCTGCCGCCGGCATTGCGTGCCATCCGGAACGTGAAGTACCAGGCGGATCTCCTTCTGTTCCCGCGGCCCCAGAGACAGGGTCACCGTCTCGCTCTGCCAGCCTTCCGGTCCCACCAGCCGGATGCGGGCCGGCTGCTCCGTGGGGAAGGGATTGAGCACCCATCCGCTGAATTCAATCGATCCGCATTCCGGAGCATGGGCGCGATAGGGCACCAGCTTGCCGCCCTGGGATTCGGCGCCGAAGTGGGCATCGTCGTCATCCAGCAGCATGAGGGTGTGGTGGACATCGTCGAAGGCCTCCGCGGCCCGGTCGATCTCGGCGTACCATTCGGGTGACGTGCGGTAGGGACGGGTATGGCCCGTGATCACCAGTTCGGGCTCGAAGCGTTTCAGATCTTCCAGGAACCGTTTGTAGCATCCCAGGTCGAGCCCGTTTTTGTAGACGTGATTCGTAAACATGCGCGCGCCGGCCTGGTAGCCCACCCCGCCCTCCGTGTCGAAGAAGGCCTGGTCGCCCGTGTGGACCACGCGGGTCCCGTCGATCTCCATGCAGATCATCGTGGCGAAGCGGGTGTGCCCCGACATAGGGTACAGCGTGATGGGGATGTTCTCCCAGTGGACGGTCGTCCCGTTGGGAATGTGCCGGCCCACCTTGATCGGCTCATGCCAGAGGCAGGGCCGGTCGTACTTCACCGGGTTCTCGAGCAGGTCGCTGAACTGTTCGCCCGCCAGGACCTCCGTCCCGTAGAGACGCTGGAGCATGGGGATGCCGTTGACGTGATCGTCGTGGAAATGGGAGACGAGCGTCGCGTCGATCCGATCGATCCCGAAGCGCTTCCTGAGCCCGCTGATTCCGTGCAGGATCGGCCGTCGGTTGGACACGTGGGATTTGGCCGGCTGGAACCCGGACTTCAGGTTGTAGCCGTAGTCGATGGACATGACCTTGCCGGAGTCGCTGAGTACGAAATGGGTCTCCGCCCCGGCGTACTTCGAGCGGTACAGGTGGGGCAGGACCTCTTCGATATCGTCCTCGTCCGGATCCTCCAACGGTTCGGCGACGCCCGGCTGGATCTCATTGAGGCGCTTCAGGTTCGCCTTGAACGTCGCGATGGCACCGGCCGGGTCCTCCACCGGGTCGCCCAGGCTCGGGAGCAGCCGGTCCGTCCCGGTCGCAAGCAGCCGATTGACAGCGTGGTACAGGTTCCACGCGCCGGTGTAGTCGTTGTAGTTGTACTGCAGGGGCGCCAGGCGGGTCGTCTTCCCGGTCCCGCAGATCACCTCGCCGACGAACCCGATGCGCCGGCCGCCCACGGTCACGACGTAGCTGCTCGCGCCGTTGGTCATGCCAGGCGTGGGCACGACATCCCAGGACAGCCCCGCGATCTCGCGCGTCTCGTAATCCATCATCCAGCCGTCGACCGGCACGGGCCGGATGGGCGAGAAGCGGTCCCACCGGTTGTCGTAGGAGTTCCATTGCTGCCGTTCCCGGAAGTGCTGTTCCGGGTCGACGAGATACTCCTGATCCCAGTACGGGCCGAGTATCCGGGCCCCTTTCTCGTGCAACCTGATGGCGCCGTCCGTGTGGTCGCGGAAGTGGTGGGTGAGGAGGACCGTCACTGGCCTGCCGCCCGCGATCTCGTCGAGATGGTCCGCGGCCAGGCCGGTGCCGGCGTTGACGAGCACGACGCCCGCCGGCCCTTCGACGGCGTACACGTGACAGCTGTCCTGAAACCGGTAGATATGTTCTTCGATACGTTCCCAGGGGGAAGACATGGATCGGAGGCTCCTTGTGATCTAGCAGACGCAAGCCTGGTTCCTTGTGATCTTGTGGACGCAGGCCGGCCAACTATGATCTTGCGGACTCAGATCGGCCAACCGTTATTGCGCAGACGCAGGCCCGTCAACGGTGATCTTGCGGACGCAGGCCCGTCAACGGTGATCTTGCGGACGCAGGCCCGTCAACGGTGATCTTGCGGACGCAGGCCCGTCAACGGTGATCTTGCGGACGCAGGCCCGTCAACGGTGATCTTGCGGACGTCGACCGGAACAGGATATTATGCATGCGAACAGGCCCGCGGGCAACCCTTACCGCATGACACCGGTACAAATGTATTGTAATCCGCCCCTGAAACGTATAAGTTCAATGCAGCGATTGCTTTATTCCCCCGGAATCTGATTCGCGCATACGCAGAATCCGGTATGCATTCGTAGAGATACCGGACTGAATTCGCACAGAAACCGGCTCGCAATCGTACAGTTTTCCGGTTCGCATTCGTACGGAAACCGATACGTGTTCCTGCCACTGCCGGGGTCCGATCTTGGCCGACGTCGAAACCCTATACGAGCGGTACTTCCTCGAATACGCCTCCTATGTCGTCAAGAACCGGGCCATCCCCGAGGTCGACGACGGCCTTAAGCCCGTTCAGCGCCGCATCCTCCACACCCTCTTCGAGATAGACGACGGCAAGTACCACAAGGTGGCCAACGTCGTGGGCCAGACGATGCAGTTCCATCCCCACGGCGACCAGTCGATCTTCGGCGCCCTGGTGTCGCTGGCCAACAAGGACCTGTTCATCGACAAGCAGGGCAATTTTGGATCAGTACTCACCGGGGGACAGGCCTCGGCGGCGCGGTACATCGAATGCCGCCTCACCCCGCTCGCCCGGGAAGTGCTGCTCAGCCCGGAGATCACGCAGTACGTGGATTCCTACGACGGACGCGCCCGCGAGCCCGTGGTCTTCCCCGCCAAGATCCCGGTGGCGCTCATCCTGGGCGCCGAGGGCATCGCCGTGGGCATGTCCACCCGCATCCTCCCCCACAATCCCATCGAGGTCATGGAGGCCCAGGTGTCCTGCCTGAAAGGGGAGCCGTACCATCTGTACCCCGACTTCCCGACCGGCGGGCTGATGGACGTCAGCGCCTACGATGACGGAAATGGGCGCGTGTATACCCGCGCCCTGCTCGAACCCGGGGAGGAAGGTTTGGTGCGGGTCCGGGCGCTGCCCTACGGGGAAACGACCGAAAGCCTGATGAAATCCGTCGAGGAGGCGGCCCGGGCGAAGCGCATCCCGGTGGCCGGACTCACCGATTACACCACGGACGACGTGGAGATCGAAATCCGGACCGACCAAGGCGGCGCGATGGAGGATTTCCTCAAGGGCCTGTACGCCTTCACGTCCTGCGAGGTCGCCATCGACGCGAACCTGCTGGTCATCAGCGACGGCCATCCCCGGAAGATGACCGTCACGGAAATGGTCCGCCACAGCACGACCCGCCTGCTGGAAATCCTCGAATCCGAGCTCAAGATCGAAGAGCGGGAACTGCGCGGCCGCCTGCGGGCCCGAAGACTTGAGCAGGTCTTCATCGAGAACCGGGTGTACAAGGAAATCGAAGACATCGAGGACATCGATGGCGTGTACGCCGCCGTGCGGGAAGCCATTGCGAGGTACAGCCCCGTATCGACCACGGCCCGCGCCCTGGACCGGGGAATGAACGAACTGAACCAGGCCGCGCCCGAAATCCGCGACGCCGCGCACAGCCTGCTGACCACTATTTATCGAAGCCTGGCCTTCGAACACTACGGTCCCAGCCGGGCGATGATCGCCCGGAACCTGGACGCGGTCGGCCACGGCCCCATGCCCCACCGGCGGGTGGTCCGGTCGCTGCTGGCCGCCATCCGCCACGAACTGACCGCGCCGCGACGCATGGCCGCGGTGGAGGATATCATCACCGTCGACAACCTCACGCGGGAGGACATGGACAAGCTCCTGGACATCCCGATCCACCGCATCTCGCGCTACGGCATCGGCCGGGCCGAGGAGGAGATGCGCGAGATCGAGGGACAACTCCGGAACGTGCTGCACCACCTCCACCACCTGACCGATTACGCCATCGATTTCCTGGAGCAGCTCATCCGGACCTACCGGGACGAATACCCCCGACGGTCGGAAGTCAAACCCTTCACGCCCGTGGTCGAACGCGACGCCGCGGCCCGGGATCTCGTCCTGAGATACGACACGGAAACGGGGTACATGGGCTACACCATCGAAAGCGGCGATCCCCTCTTCAACGTCTCCCTGTACGACCGGGTCGTCATCGTCCGCGCCGGGGGCGTCGCCGGCGTCCACAATACCCTTGACAAAATGTACGTCGACCTGGATATCCTGTACTGCGCCATGGAGGAGCCCGGCCGGGTGTTCACGGTCGCCTACCGCGACCTGGAAGGCTTCGTTTGCATCAAGCGCTGCCGCCTGGACCGGTGCCGGATCAACCAGCTCTATGAACTGGTGCCGGGCGACTCCTCGCTCTTGGCGTTCACGCCGGAGGCCGACCCGGAGGTCGTATTGAAAGTTATGGACGCGGGCACTGGAGAGGAGACCCGGGAGTACGTAAAAGCCGATGAATTCGCCATCCGAAGCCACCGCGCGAGGGGTGAGCGGATCGAGCGTACGGATATCGCGGGAGTCGAGTTTGTAAACGAGATTCGACATGGATCCGGAGACTAACCCAGAATAAGCCTACCAATACGTCAGAAGTTTCATTCGAAAGCAAAAAGGAGAATCAGATTCCAAGTCGTATGAAATCGTAAAACTCACGTTCTAATGAGTAGTTAAAAGACAAAATCAGATTTCGTTCCATAACCTACGGAAAATCAGGGGAACAGTACTAAAAATGGAAAACCTAATCGGTGAGTTGTTTCCTGGTTGGCATTCGCTAAAAGTAAACTCTACAGCACTGGTTTTTATATTGGCTGTCACGCCAGGGTTTATAATCGTATTTATCAGGTCGCAACTGGTTTCGGGAAGGATTCTTCCATATCCAGCAGGATTTTTGCTGTACTTAACAGTTTCAACAATTTACTGGGCCGTGTTGTTCTTAGTAGCGGGCGTGTTGATTGTAAATCGTTTATGGTGGGAGGGGACAACCCTGGGTACGTTAAAGTGGTTGGTTTTTCTCGTATTTATCCCAGTCATTGTAGGCGCTGTTACTGGAGTTGTTTCAAACAGAACGTTACTGTATAAAACGTTAAAGAAAATCAGGCTTGATCCCATTCATCCAACTCCGAGCGCTTGGGATTGGACGTTTTCAGACTTGAATGAACAGTATATCCTGGTTAAATTGAACAATGGTTCCATGTTTGGTGGTTTCCTTGGAGTAGATTCGTTTATTTCTTCTGATCCAGATGAACGAGATATGTATATCGAAGAGATATTCGAAATAGATGAAGAAAACAATTGGGTTACCAATGGTCACGGAGTTTACTTTACAGGCCGAGACATAAGTTCTGTTGAGTTCTTGCCAAGTTAAAACGACGAGGAGGACCAAGTATGAACAAGTCCCCCAAAAGCGGACCTAATCGTAGAGATATTGAGACGAGGGGATACCGGCCAAAGCCCGTAGCGAATAGGCCGACAAGGCCCAAGCCGCCCAATCAGGGTAGTTCCATTAAATCGGCTGACAGCCGTAAATGACGAAAAGCCACATATTTGTCAAGTCGGAGACAGTGTTTCTCAATTGCAGCAAATTGAATGACAACCTCTCTTTAGAATGAGTGGATGAAATCTCATTGAAATAAACCCGGCGTGTCTGTCAGCGTCGGGTTTTTTCTTAGTTAACCATAATCTGATTAGCCATCCTTTAACCCGCTGACTCGTTAGGGAGGTTTAAAGCAGACTAGACGGCGGTCCATTGCTGAATAGCAGCATCAACCAGGAAAGGTGACATACATGTCTTCATGGAGATTGATGAGTTGGAACGTGAACGGAGTCCGGGCGGTGGCGAAGAAGGGATTCCTGGACTGGTTTCAGGAGGAAGCCCCTGACATCCTGTGCCTGCAGGAAACCAAGTCCCAGGAGTCGCAACTGGACGCAAAAATCACCGACGTTGCGGGATATCAAAGCTACTGGTCGTCCGCGGAGAAGAAGGGCTACAGCGGCGTGGGGGTCTACACCCGTCACGAACCGCTGAGCGTCGCCGAGGGTTTCGGTGAGGACCGCTTCGATTCGGAAGGGCGGACCCTGGTGCTGGAATATCCCGACTTCACCCTGTTCAACGTGTATTTCCCGAACGGCAAGCAGAACGCGCAGCGGCTGCAGTACAAGATGGACTTCTACGACGCGATCCTTGCACACTGGCAATCGCTCCGCGCGGATGGCAAAAAGCTGGTCATCTGCGGCGACGTGAACACAGCCCACAAGGCCATCGACCTGGCCCGCCCCAAGGACAACGAGAAGATTTCCGGTTTCCTGCCCATGGAGCGCGAATGGATCGACAAAATCGTTGATATGGGCTACGTAGATACATTCCGGCAATTCGACGAAGGGCCGGACAACTACACCTGGTGGCACCTGATGTCAGGAGCGAGAGCGCGGAACGTGGGCTGGCGGATCGATTACTTCTACGTGACCGAGGACTTAATGCCCGCCATCTCGAATGCGTGGATCGCGCCGGACGTCATGGGTTCGGATCACTGCCCGATCGGGATCGAGGTGGGGGTTGGGTGAGCGAAAGTTCGCCTAAATACGGTCTTAAAATGTGTTGACCTTGACCCCAACGATTATGATCGGAGAAGGAAGAGGTTGTAGTAGAAATGGCTTTTACAGAATCAGAATCACAACGAGCTTTTGATAAACTCATCGAAACTGGCCCATTGAATGAAATCGAGCACTTAAAGCCTGAGTTGCGGGGTCGTTTTGATTCAATCGTTAAACGATCCGGTCTAACTGAAGCAATAGAAGTATTCAACAGCGCTAAGTCGGCTTTAGAGGAGGAAAAGCCACCTGGATATGGGATCGTTTTATTGCTGGACTGAAATTGGAGCATCGTTGGAATATCGCCCCAGGCTTGTTCGTGATCCCATATGAAGAGACATGGGGTTATTTAGGTGAGTCTTTGAAACACTCGGTCGAGTTTGTTTTATTTGACCAACCCGGTCAACCTACAATCAATAGGTATTTCTTTGAAAGAAAATCCGTAGCTGTTTTAATGAAAGATCTGCAATGGGATTCTCTAGTGTCTGAGGGAAATCCGAAAGATCAAGATGATCTTCGATTCAGTATTGAGTTATTGCAGATGATCTTGGATTGCGAACTACAGATCGTCGGCGAGACGAAGGCACCTGCAAAATGGACAGAGGAGTTAGTTAGTCCGGGAGTATCAACATGCAAATTTGACATTTCTGGGATACATAAGCTAAATATACAAATCGAGAAGGTATTAACAGGAAACGAAAAGCAGGAGTATGTACAGACTTTCAAAGTAATAGACAAACTAAACAGCAAGGATAGGGATATAACTTCATTGGCAATCACACGTTACACCAACGCTCTATCACGAAGTGGTCGATTTCGTCAGGAAGATTGCATATTGGATATTGCGATAGCTTTGGAGATTGTTTATGGACTCGACGGCGGGGAAATAACACACAAACTTTCAACAAGAGCAGGATGGTACTTAGGCAATGACTACAAAGAACGGGATCAAATACGCGAGAAAATCAAACTATTCTACAAACTAAGGTCCTGTATCGTCCACGGAGAGAAAAAGAGTAGGGATTGCAAAAAAACCAATGCGTGACCGTGTAGACCTATACAATCAAGCTAAAAAAGTAGTACGGCAAACCATTTTAAAACACATTTATGAAGGGAATATACCCAGGGAAGACAATTGGAATAATATCGCTATGGGATCTGTCGCGGATTTTGTGTAACTGACTGTTTCATTTGATGGACATTCTATCTACGAGCATGATGACGAACTGGATGATGGCAGTTGTCCAGTTTGTAAACAGTCGTGTCCACCTTCGGGACGGATTGAGCAGTTTCCTAGCAAATGAATTACTTGGGTAACATCTCTAGTATTGATGATCTTGCGCAGTCCCCGGTTCATGGATACGACGGCATTAATCGTGTAATTGACTTGCATTCGTAAGATCTTCCAGTTCTTCCGCCTTGTAGGTGGCAGGTACCCATTCACGAGTCAGGTACGGCTTGTCGAATTCGTCCAACTGTAATGCATCACGGTACCATTTGGGTAACCCAGCTGTTGGCGGATTATCCGGATGGTAAATCGGCCCTTTATTCCACTGCGGCATCCCCTCTTCGGGCCAATGATCCTTGTCGTACTTCATCGGATACACCCACCAGAGTGAATTAAATGGTTCGACCAAGAATATCTCATCAGGAACGCAAGCGTGCTCAGACAGAAGTGCTGGCAGCTGATTCCCGATGAGATCGAATCTGGTGTGAGCCGCGTCCTGGCTTTCCAAAATCAGGACTGTTCGTGCTCCTTCAGCACCACACTTCGCCAACTTTGGAAACTTGGTAGAGAGAGCTCGACGTATCCGTTCTGTTCGAAAATTCTCCAGGTCTTCGGGATAATCAAGCACCGTTTGAACAAAGCCTGACTTTCGACCTACCACAGGCCCATTCCGCCACCTCAACAATTCGACAGTGCAGTTTACATCCGAGAGTTCGTCTTTGACGCTATCTTCCGGAAAACAGTAAGGGCTGATCGGGATGTTATAACAGTCGATGGGCAAAGAAAGTCCGGTTATCCTTTCGTACATAATCTGCGCACTGCTTCGGACCCATTCGGCAAGGTGCTTCAACGCCCTAACTCGCTTGTTTTTCCTTTTCGGTAGACAAACATCTATTGGCACTTGAAGCACGTAGTACATGGGACTTAGCAACCGACCTTCGAGAGATTTAATCAAGTACCTTCTAATCTCATCTACAGTTAGCTCGGTTTGGATATTGTTCTCGAAGGGCTCGATTATGGTGTGCTCAATTGCGTATTCCTGGTCGCCCAACTTTAGCCGTAATTCCACTGGAACTCCAACTCTATCCCTCTCTGGTAAACGGATATCTGATCGTTTCTCTCTGGTACGTCTTTCCATGGTCTTGATTACGGCATCACACGCTTTGCCCTCGTTTTTTGGCACATTTACCCGCGGTTTCTTGTATGTAGTCTCGTTGTTTTTCATCATTACCCAGTCTAAATGCAATTATCTGAATATCGCCGTAGGAAACTTCGAATGTGATCCGTAATAGCTGGCAAGCTCATGACTGTTTCACGGCTAAATGATACTTCGAAACCCCTTACTTGCGGTTTTCGGAGATATGTAGGAGAAGTGAAAGCGACTTCAAAGATAACTCCGCGAATGGCAGCCTCGCCGAGTAAAACTAAGGGTCTCTACATCATCGCACAGTCGTAAAACCCAGACAACGGAGACGATGGCGTATGCGTCCTTGTGGAATCAATCTACTTTGTGGATTTATCGAGGTAATCGATAGGGGATCGTCACCACGACCGGACCGCCAGCCTTGAAGTCTCGGGTGTTTCGAGTGACCAAGGACAGTCCTTCCTGTATAGCTATGGCCGCCTGTATCGCATCCGGAAGTTTCATGCCGTGGTGTTGTCTCAATCTTGCGGCGGCATCGGCGACTTCGGCGGTAACAGGTAACGCCGCAAACTGATCAAGAAGTTCGCGGGCCAACGGTTCCGATTCTGGAGGGAATCCAGCCAGCGTCTCCGCGCGGGTAATGACGGAGATCACGCAATCTCGACCGTGAGCGGTCAGAAACTCCGTCGCTGCATCAACGCCGTTGAAGTGGTCGATGACGATAACCGAGTCCAGCAGGTACCTCGCCATGACTCAATGCCATTCCTTGCGGATTCGCACCTGGTACTCGAGGCCGTCGCCGGACTGCCAGATGCCTGCCGTCTGTTCGAGTGCCTCATGCAATGAAACATCCGAGCCTCGTCTTTCCTTGGCCTGATATTCTCTGACTGCCTGACGAATCAACGAGGCTCTGGAGACGCGTCGCAGTGCAGCCTCTCGGTCCAGCCACGCCTTCTGCTTGTCTTCCAGGTTGATTACTGTTCTCACTAGTCCTTTGCTCATGGATACCCCTTTGGCGTTGTTTGGCGTTCGTCTCCAATTAAATAACGTTCATACGGTCACTACGTGCAAGTGAAAGCCACCTGCGTGGACATGGACATCTATGGCTATCTTCCGCGGCCATAGTTAAGCGATCCATCTGCTCGCAAAGATGCCGGCATGCTTCCCTTACGCCGATATGCCCGTACCCATGCTACGGCTCTGCGGTGCCGGGCAACTGCAAGGCGACGTCATCGAAGGTGTAAACAGAGGTCAACTCGTCTCCGTCGGACACCGTCTTTTGGGCCTTGCACACGACCAGGGCAGCGGCGAAGTCCGCCTCCGTCCTGCGAAATACCTGGAGGGCGCTCCAGACCACCTCGTCATCCTCAAAGCGCACGTTGGCATCTTGCAGCAGGTTGTTGACCAGATCGATCAGGTCGGTCCGGGTCGCATGATACCTGCGGCCGGCTAACGTCCACACCGTTTCCGCCAGAACCACGTCCGTATTTAGCACGCGCTCGCCGCCTTCAATGACGCGACGCGCCCGTTCGGCCTGCGCCTCGTCGTCTCTCAAGAGATAGCGCAGCAGGACATTGGTGTCGATTGCAATCAAGACGTTTGGTTACGGTTCCCTTCCATGGCGTCCTCGCGCGACTTCTCGTCTGAAACCGTCTGATCCCCTTCGAGATGCGCCAGGCATCCCCAGGCGCTGCCGGGCTCCTGGCGGATTACGGTAATGCGCCCGTCGGCCACGAAGCTCTGGCATTCGTCGCCCGGCTCGATACCGACTAAACGGCACTGATCAGCCGGAAGCGTTATCTGTCGCTTGGCGCTGACTCTGGGCACGATACGCTCCAATGATGTAGATCGATTGTCAGAGTTCCAACTGAATCGCTTTACTTACGGAAAAAATACCTGAGGAATTTACATAAAGTAAAAATCAAGATGTAAAGAAACGTAGCAGAATGCTCGACTTACGCCGCCAACACCTCATTCAACTCACTTATCCCAGCCAGATCGCCGATTGAGTCCCGAAACACCCTGGTACGGGCTCAGGTGTGGTGCCCCTCGGGACGGGATAGATGCAAATGGCAGATCCCAAGTCCGACTGACGAGACGGCTCGCGCTTTACGAACTTCCGCCATCCGGGTTCACTAGCAGGCCTTCGAGGCGGCCGAGTCGTCCGTTCATATCGTGCATTTCGACCCGGACGGATGAGACCTCCTGGCGCACGGACATGATTTCTTCTTTCAATTCCACTTTCAACTCTCTGTAAAGCAGGTCGTTGCTGGCCACTGCCTGTTTCAGCTCCGCTTTCAACTCACTATACCGCTGATCGCTGTTCGCCATAGCCTGCTTCAAGTCTTCCTTTATCTCCCTCTTCAGCTCATCGCTACTGAGTTTTGCCTGTTTCCAGAAGAAGATGAAGGCCGTCAGCAGCGTGCCAGGCGTAATGAGAAGCTGCGCAAGTTCCATTGAAGTCGTTCCTCAGGGCAAATACAACGGGCGGACGTGCAATAGTCAATTTCTAGTCGATACGCAACGCAGTTTGGCGTCAACGGTCTCCCTGGACCGCGAATCAATGCTATCCTTATCGCTTCGTTCACGAAGCGCCCATATGGAGTCGATCACGAGTCTATAGGTTAAGAGTCGGCAAATGTGCAGGTTTCTCGACAAAAAGCTGGTGAGGCTTACCCTGCATTGTTCCGTTTTTTATAATGAAATAAGAAACGAGAAAATCCGCCTCACGAAGACCGAACTCTAATAAGGCGATCAAACCTGTGGATTTCGTGCCGCCGATCTCAGGGAACACAACAGATGAATGATCCAAAGAGAAGCCACCCCACCGAAGAACCGGGGATGAATCCACGGGTAATCGATGAGTCGGTAAAGCGGATCGAAGACGATATGTATTTCAGTTCTGACAGTATCAAGGTTCGCCTGGCCAGGATTGAAGAGAAACTGGAGAACGTGGTTACAAAGGAGGATTTGGAAGCGAACATGATGGGATTGAAGACGGAATTGATCGCTCACACCAATTCCACATTTCGATGGACTATAGGGCTTTATATGGTAGGAGCTGGAGTATTGCTGACCGTTTTGAAATTGACCTGAGTTAGCCCTGCAAGGGGATGTCGGACAAGAGGATGTCGGAGTTTGATGCCGAGTTTCGATTCCTGCGGAGGGTAGTTTATGGACTGGGGACTGCAATCATCGGCGGGTTGATTACCATCATATTCCAACTGTGGCGGGGTTGAAAGGCATCTTCCTATGGTAGATGAGAAAGGTCGGCTTATCGACCCTCGAAAGGCCGAAATACTGAAAAGCAAGATACTGGATCTGTTTACCGACGAAGAGATTGAGGTGCTTAGTATTGAAGTCGAGATCAGACTAAAGAACGGATATCAGGATAAAGTCTGGTACGCATGGAAAAACCCTCTCCCTTCCGCATGACAAGTCCGGGCCGGTGACGCACGGGCGCCACAGTCTTAATCTGCCTGAGACCAACGGTCGCCCGTTCAGCATCTCACTCCGACGCTTTACTCGAGCCGCCCAACCTGCTCAGCGCCTCCCGGAGCGCGGCGGCCAGGACCTCGGGCTCGTCCGTGCCGATGCGGCAGGTCTTGCCGCTTTTCATCTTCAGCTCCACCGCCTTCAGTCCCGAAACGTTGTAGAGCCAGCCCCGGGGCGTAAGCCGTATACCCCATCCATAAAGCCAGGAGTTTCTGACCGGTTGGCAGGAGTCGATCTGATCCAGGGGGAAGCGCTTGCGGATCACGCCGATGCCGAAGCTGATCCGGAGGTGCTCGGCATCGATCGTGACGGTCAGGTTGTAGAACAGCACCAGGATCCCCAGCAGGAAAATCAGGATCATCCACGCGAGGGGTGCCGCTCCCGCCAGCCACGCGGGAAGGAAGACCAGCGGCAGGATGGCGATAATGATGACGACGTTGACCGTGCCGAACTGGGTGTGGCGATAGGTGCTCATTGCATTTCATCCTCCCAGGGCTTGATCCACAGGCCCGTCAGCTTGCCTTCCCGATCGAGGACGACGCGCACCTCGAGCGGTCGGGACGCGGCCCCGTACCGGCCTTTGAAGCGATGGATCAGCAAGTGCGGCTGGTCCTCCATGGACCGGGTTTCGACGTAGTCCAGGCCCTCGAATACACCGAAGAGCTGCCGGATGGTCTGGTGGCTCTGGCGTTGTGCCTCCGCGGTGAAACCCCTGCGAAAATCCTCGGTAGCCTCCTCGGGTGCCAGCGCTTCAAAGCGGCCCTGTTCGTGACCCTGGAGGATCCGCGTGGCCAGTTGCTCGGCCAGGATTCGTTGATCGGACTGGACGGGTACGCTGGCAACGGTCCGGGAGGCGAAGATGCCCTGTAAGAACTGTCCTGCCGCACCCGTGGCGACCTCGCCCAGGGCGATGGCTACGACGAATACAGCAATCGCCCATCCACCGGCGACATTGCACGAGACCGCAAAGCCACGGTACATCAGCAGCACGATCCAGACCAGCAGCAGTACCGTCACCGTGCCGGCCGCGATGAGCGCGGCAATCTGTGCGATCGAGAATTGCGACGTGCCCTGGTAAATCAATGAGTTCGTGAGATCGCGAAAGGGTGGCGATACGACGAGCAGGGCCATGAGCAGTCCGGGCGCCCGGGCCAGGGCCTGGGTGCCAAAGACGTCGATGGCGCGCACCTGGCTGCGGCTCAGCTGGCGGCCGCCCATGTAAAGCAGGACACTGGGAACAGCCCACGCCGTAAGACCCTGCGCAATGGCGAGCCAGATAGGCGTCGGCGTCGAAAGCTGGAACGAAAGCACGCCTGTGTAACGATAGTCGAACGCGCCGCCGAGCCAGGCGGCGCCGACGATGCATGCCAGTCCCCAGGCCAGCGCCTGGCCGCCGGCCTGGAAGTGGAAGGGATTGAACAGCCACGTGCGCCAGACCGATGTCGTGCGGGTGCGGGGAGCGTCCATTGAAACATCCTTCCAAAACATGGAACGAACGTCAGAAACTGCTTGCTTCGCCGAGATCGTCCTCCGCGCTCTCCGCCGCTGCCAGCGAAACCAGTCGCTCGACGAGGGCATCGAGGCGGTTCCGCAGCGTAGGGTAGGAGACGCCATACTGTTTGGCCATGTCCTTGAGATTGCCGCCGGTCCTAAGGAAGCAGAGCACGAAGGCCTGGTCCTCCGGGGCAAGGCGGGCTAATGGCGGCAGGTAGAAACCGCC